>JBNKZD010000119.1:0-9231 GCA_050301235.1 Chitinispirillaceae bacterium
AGCAAGTCAACTAATATCGATCGTCGATCCCAGAGGCAGGACTGTTTTCCGTAAACGGATGGGAGTCTATGACAGTCGGCTGGTCATCAGCGAACCATTGCTCTCCAATGGTTTTTATATTCTGCAGATCGGTGACAACCCTGTATATCGATCCGGATTAATCCGGATCGGGAGACATTGATGCGATGAGCGAACACACACAAGTTATGGCACAGGCTTAATGCCGCCGATTTGAATAAGTATTTTTGCGATCCGCCACTCAATATCTCTCAGCGGATACCTGCTTGGCCTTAACGCACTGTATATATGAACCTGTTCATACCATCGAACTATCTGCTGAAAAGTGTCTTTTTTCATTGAAGCCAATAGCAATGAATTCTGTTTGGGATGTTTTTGTTAAGGAGGGTGAATTCGCTTTGATGAAAAAGTCACGTTTTGCAGACCACATTATTCTCCATACCATTCATTGATGGGCAATACCTGATCTCCCCTGTAGTAGTTTGTAGCAACGGTATTTATTAAATTATTATCACCATAAAAGTGTAAGTGGACTATGTAATATATTATATTATATGACATAATATAATGATGAAGTGCCTTGAGGCTTTAAATTTTCGCTTACCGTATACCTGACGGATATTTTCATGAAGCTCACAAAACGGGTTATATTGTCAATTTTTTATTTTCTTTGCTTCAGTCATGCTCAGACCAGACTCAGCCCGCCACCGATACCAAAAAAGACCAATACCCCACAAGTGCAGGATACTATTCGGAATATACCACAGCAGCATCCAGCTGCAGTCGCTGCTGCAAAGTCTATGTCAACAAACACTTCAGTCATGACCGATGCACAGCCTGTAAGGCCAATTACAACCTTATCTGACAGTCTGGAGCTTCCCGTTCCTGATTCGATCATTATACCCCTTGTGGATTTTAACAACCAACCCATTCAGGATGTTTTGAAATTGTTAAGTGCTCCATATGGGATAAATCTGTTTGTCGATCCTGCTTTGACGGCGAAGATCACCTTACGTTTTACTGATATTCCTCTACAAAAAGCGATTCGGTTCATTATCAGGGAAAATGGCTATGTTTTCAATGTAACAAACGGGATTATACAGGTTACAGCGCCTCCTCCACCTTCTCCGCCAAAAGGACCTGAGCAGATATTACAAGTAAGCAACAATTCCCTTACCGTCGATCTAAAAGACGTAGAACTTGACAGCGTTATTCGCTGGATTGGGGAAAGGGCAGGTAGGAATATTATCCCCGAAAAAGGGTTGAAGACACCGGTAACTGCTTTTTTTTCCAATATGGAAATTGACAAAGCAATAAAAGTGCTATTTGGAATAAACGGTTTGGAATTGATTGAGAAGGATGGCGTTTCCTATCTGATTCCTGCTGGGGGAGGATTCAACCAAACATCTTCCGAGCAAACTTCTCGAGTCAAACATTTTATAACGGTGAAAGATGGAAAAGTCAGTTTCAACGTGAACAATGCATCAGTTGGTGATATTATCAAAGAGATAGCCACGCAAGCCGACATTCAGGTGTATATGTATGTCGAGCTTGCTGGAACAATTACAGCCCGTGTCGATAGCATAACAATCGATGAAGCATTCGAAAGCCTCCTTCGCAATACTACTAGTACATATTGGCTTTCGCGGAACGTCTATTTTTTTGCCGACAAATCTACCTACGAGAAAAAAGTCGTTGATCTCATTCCAATTAACTACCTGCAGGTTGACGATGTTATTTCGCTGCTTCCCGCAACGATTACCTCAAAAGCCACAATTCAAAAGGTCAAGGAGTACAATGCCATACTTATTGATGCTTCCACGAGTGATATTATCGAACAGGCACGCGCGTTTGTCTCCCTTCTCGACAAACCTATTGCGCAGATTCTGATTGAGGCATGGGTGGTTGAAATTAAAGTCGACAAACTACGTCAGTATGGACTAGATCTATTTTCAAAAGATAATTTCGAAAGAACAACATCAAAAAGATATTACCCTGTTTTATCTAAAGAATTTAACAAAAATGAAATTATACGATTTCTAACAAAGTATCTCAATGTAACGTCTAATATCACCTCAGTGATTCCTGATAATTTTACTGGGATACTCAATGTACTTGAAAACGAAGGCGTTTCAAATCTTATCTCACGGCCGCAAATCGCAACTTTGAATGGTCATGCTGCAAACATTACATTTGGTACAACTCAATTTTATACCCTGGAGAAAGAGGTGGTTGTACCGGGTAATAATGGTAATGTCGTCCAGAAAGTCCAGGAACGTGAGAAAATCGATATTAATATGACGCTTTCAGTTAAACCATGGGTCTCTGCTAATAAAGAAGTAACCATGGATATCACTCCAACCTTCGATGTGGCAGGAAACAGCCCTGGTTTTAACATGCCGCCACCGATAAACCGGAGGTCATTAAATTCGACAGTTCGTGTAAAAACAGGTGAAATGATTATTTTAGGGGGACTGATCAGCCAATCAGAAAACCAGTATATCGACAAAGTACCATTTCTCGGTGATATTCCTTTTGTAAATTGGATCTTTTCGACACGGAAAATCGAAAAGAGTAAAACACAACTCATGATTTATCTTATTCCACATGTATATTATGGTTCTGAAAAAAAAGTGGATCCCGCTTCTATCAATTCGCACAAATTCGATATCAAGACGGATTCTGATAATAAAAAGAAACGACGTACATTATTTAGGAGAAGAGAGCGACATAATCGATAGTCGGAAAGTTTCGATTCAGTAATAAACCTGTAGTGCTGTACAGCCGGTATTCGGGACAGACAGACGATGGTGTACCTTTCCAAAAAGTTCAGTATGCTCCGATTTAATAATTACATATTCGGTCAAGCTGCTTTCCGGCACTTAGGCAGTATTGTACGGCAGCACATGGATGCCTCAATTCAATACCGGATCGGCATCTGGATCGCTCCCCGTTTTTGCAGCATAGGCGAATTCATCTTCCCAAAGCACGGATCGCCTTCGGTGAAATGGTCTGCATCAATTATTTTTTCTGAATACCATGAACTCCACGCCGAGTTATTAAAAATTGTTAAAAAACGATGGCTTCGGGGTATTCCCATCACGCTCTCTCTTGCAACAGCAGATGTGTTCGCCGTTCCGGTGAACGGAGATACTACTGCTTTGGATGTTGAAGTTGACATTTTACCAAAGGGCATATCCCCCAATTCGGTGGATTATGTCATATTGGACAGCCCGACTCCTGCATGTGCCTGCATCCGTCATGATGATATTGACTTCTGGGTAAATTTTTTTAAAGAAATGGGATTATATACTGGTGCCGTAGTGCCATCGGGGATCTGGTGGGCGCGGTTTGTAGATGGAAAAAATGAAATCCACTTCTCGCTTCCAAACGGATCCTTTGTAAGCGGATACTCAGGCGGCTCCTGGAAGGGTTGTTGGTTTATTCCAGAAAAATCGAAAGTAGTGAGCAATACTTGCGATTTTACTTTTGATGTTCCGGTGAAGCCGGAATATAATTGGTGTAATTCATTCCTTTTACCAGCGTTGGAAGGAATACTGTTGACGCAGCATCGTTCCTCCTTCAATTTGAATATGAATTCCTGGGCGGCGGAAAGAATGGCTGGTATGGAGAAAAAAATTAGGCAGTATTGTCTTAAAGGGATAATTACACTTATTTTCGTTATTGCAACCCTTTTTGCAACAAAGTTGGGTTTGAATTACTGGTATATGCATATATCTCATAGGAAATCTTTCATCAATGTCGAACAAGTTGCGGAGATGAAAATGGAACAATTACGTATAAAAAAACGTATTTCGTCAATACAGGCATTCGTCTCTTCAAAAAATCACGTTACAAGAGTATTTCATGACGCAGGCAGTCTCATCGGGGATAGTATATGGTATTCGGAAATGAATATTGAAGCGCATGGCGGTGTAACTATCTCGATTATTGGTCATGCACTTTCGGAATCGGTTATAACTCGTCTACTGAATCGTGCAGAAAGTATTGATGGGATAAAAACGGTACGACTTGAATACACTGAGAAGGTGAAAGTAAGCACTGTTGAGTTGAGAACTATTCCACTTTTTAAATATAAGTTAATATTGAATTGGTAATTTGCAATACGACGCAGTTAGGGTTGAAAAAGAGTATGTTGAAGCAATTTCCTTTGCGATTAGCCTTTAGAACCTTTATTACCATACTGATAGTAACTGTGGTAGTATATAATCTTATTTCCGGGATATATGGTGATATCCGGAATACAGCATCCGCTATACAGTATTATTACTCAGGTGTGAATGAGAAAATGCAATCGCGTATTCAAAAAGAGAAGGCATTGCTTGCAGATCTTGAACAGAAGATTGCATCTCCAACAAATTCAGAAAAAATGAGCACCGGGTATTATGATTTTATACGGGAAATATTCGCAAAAAAAGGCGTTCAGACAATAAAAATAGCTTCCGGAGAACCAATAATGAAAGAGAATGCATGGCAGGAGGATTTCTCGACTACTTTTACCAGCACATATCATACAGTCGGAATGATAATAAGTGATCTTGAGAACGGTCCATTTTTTTGTTCCGTAAAATCAGTTCATCTTGTTTCGAAATCACTTACAGGCAATACTCTGGAAGTCTCTATGGTATTCTCTTTCAGCAGGGTGGCAGGATGAACCCTCGAAAACTGATTTCCCTAATGGTGATGGTCACCGCTTGTGCTATTTGGATTTACGATATCACATTGATCTTTAGAAAGAAATCGATTGAAGGGACGAAATGCGAATTTATTATTGAAAGAAAACTTTTTGAGAAATATGAATATCGAACTGATTTTACCGATCCCTTTTTCTGCAGCCAGGTTATGGCCAAGAAACAGGAGAAGTTTGTGAAGAGTGGATTACCGACTCCATCACGGAAAGTATCAACTATCCTTCTGCCCGTGTGTAAAATTGGCGGCATTATTTACACGCCTGGAAATCCTATGGCTATTTTTATCTCAGGTGAAAAATCCCAACTTGTCAAACAAGGGGACGTTATCGATTCAATAAAGATCGTTTCAATCAAGCCACAGGTGGTTGAAGTGTCGTATCGCGAAAAAAAGTTTACTTTGATACAGTAGAAGTTGATAAGGATTGCCGAGAAGTTAGTTCGTATGTTTGAAATGCGTTTCGTAAAATCGAAGGAATCGAATAGCGGTTATGTTCTTTTCATTACTATAATTCTCCTTGTAGTTCTAAGTGCCTATACAGTTACAATTTTGACATCAGAACATATGCGCACCAAGGAAGCATACCGTTATTTGAATAAATTACAGGCTACTGTATTGTCATATTCTGGATTGAATTGTGCACAAGCTTATATTGCTGGATACGAGGATAGGGGGGTTGCATGGGAGACAGAGCAGATTATGATCTCATGTAAAAACGGTGGAATAATCATGATTTCTGCACGAAATGAAGCCGGGTGGCTGAAAGTGGTATCGAAGGGCTTTTTCATCCAGGATACGACAGTTTACGAAGGTATCCTTGGACAGGCTCCTCCTATGATTGCTTCAAATGCGTTATCGCTTATCCATTCGTCGGATGGTATTGTTGTTGAAGATCTTGCAAAGTTGGAGGGATACGTTGCTACGAGTGGAGGGCGAGTGGTAACGAAAAACAGTGGGGTTTTTAATGGAAAGCTATTGCCATTAAAGGAGATTGATTATTCCGGCAAAATCATCGATAAAGCGTATTTGGATTTTAATCGTGTCTTTGATTCTTTGAAAAAGGAAAATAGCATCATCTGTACTGAACAGACTGATATGGAGAATATACTAAGGGCTACAGAAGGAAATGTTAGTAAACCAAAATTTGTTAAAGGATATGTTTCCATAAAAAACTTGTCCATTATGGATATGAAATCACCTCTCTATGTTAATGGAGAGCTTTGTATTGAGCAATCGACAAAAATTACCGATTTACAGTTGTATGTTAAAGGGAAGGTTACAATCACCGATAATTCTGATATGGAGAGATGCACCATCGTTTCTTCCGGAAACGTGACGATTAAAGGTAATGCTCTATTCAACGGTACGGTTATATGTGCTGAAACTCTGTATGTGAGTGAAACTTCGAAAGTCTTGTACCCATCATTGCTTTATCTATCCTCATTTGGTGGTGACAAAGGATGCAGGCGAGCAATTATAATAAAAGATAACGCAGAAGTGTATGGAACTATCGCAACAGGTATTTTTTATGACAATGGATCGATTCCCCGTATCTCAACGGGATTTCGCTCTCATATTGAAGGAATAATCATCTGCCCGGAAGCATTAATGCCTTATGGCATGTTTCGGGGCTGTATTTATGCCGGAAAAATTATTTACAACACAGATAACCGAAATGTCTATGTGAACAGACTTAAGGAGGTGTCTATTGTCCATAGAGATGTTTCGTTGATGACCATTCCATTAGTATTATTGAAAGATGGCATTTCGCGTTATCTGCGTATCACCCGACTCTCAGGAGATGCTTTATGAAACGGAATGGTACAACTGGAGGTTTTACACTCATTGAGGTCTTGATTGGACTGACCATTTTTCTTGGGATCACTATACCATTAATTCGATATCTTGCGATGCTTTCTGTTGCTACAACAGTGAAAGACCAGAAAAATGCATATGCGATTCTTCGCGGTGAATGCGCTCTAATGTATAAAAATCAGAAATTGCCAGAACCATTACAAGTAATTAAAATTGATAACCGAGTATATGAAGTGGTGTTTACAGGAGAAAAAGAGAGCATCCTGCTTAACTGGTCGATGTCGGTCAAAAGGACCGGAAAATCGATTGCTGCAGTACATGGACTAATCTACGTTCCAAATGAAAAGGATTAAAGCTGCAATGATCAGAAACGATGAGGCTGGTTTAACGTTGATTGAGTTGATCATTGCCATGGCAGTAGCATCTATTACAGCGGGAATTCTTTTTGTCGGATATACCACTGTCGGTAAATTATGGAATGAATATTTCCGCAGAATAGAAGCATCCGATGGTGCATGGAAAATTTACCTCACAATTGAACGAACGATGACTGAATCTTATAGTGTAAAAAAGAAAAATATGAATCGATGGTTATTTTATCGCAACCGTCACGATTCGTTAGAACTTATCTTTGAAAACAGAACTCTTTATTTCATCGATTCCATAAAAAATTCAGTATCCGATGTCGATTCATTTCACTTGGATGTTAATGATACTTCCGGAATTTATCCTGTGTGGGAGTGCAGTTTTATACATTCACGGAAAAAGAAAAAAAGCGGAATGGCATGGCGAACGCTTTGCAGAGAGAATTATATCAGTGATACGATTCCCCTGTCATTCATGCCCACATTCGTTCATTTTGGCTTATATTGGGATGAAAAACAAGGAATAATACGATAACATATTAGAAAGCGAAAATTGGATATGCGTGTACCTTTTGTTGAATGGAATGAATGTAATAGCGATACAATCGTTTGTGTCCCTTCGGTTGTGGATGCTGAGACAGCACGTATGTATCGTATTGTTCCAGTTGAGGAAAGGGATTGTCCCTATTTACTTCTCATGACTGATAGCAACATTTCGGAACATCAATATGGTGAATTACGATTTATCCTTAAGAGGGAGATAGTGATATGCAAGGTTGATCAGATGCTGTTCGACACATTCAAATTGAAAGCATGGCCGGATATTGGAAAAAAACATTTTTCCCCAACAACGACTGGTGGATTCAAAGCAAAAGTGTTTATTGACTCCCAACACAAGGAAATTAATTCGACTAAAACGATATTTCCATCTCAGGAGACAGGTCTCAAAATGGGTTCGATAGTCGATATAGTCGACGATATTTTTTCAAAAGCGATACAGTTGGGGGCAAGTGACATTCATGTTGAACCACTTGAAAATGAACTTAAGGTCCGGTTCCGTCTTGATGGTGTACTTCAGCAGATTTTATCGCTACCTAAAAATCGGCAAAATGAGCTGATTTCAAGGTTGAAAATTCTTGCCAAGATGGACATTGCTGAAAAAAGAAGACCACAGGACGGTAGAATACTCGTCGAAGGAAAAAGCAAAGCCGTCGATATACGGGTATCGACCATGTCTACAGTGAGTGGAGAGAAAGTTGTATTGCGATTGTTAGACAAATCAGTACAACCACTTGATTTTGAAGCTCTCGGATTGTGCGGTAGTAATAACGAGCTGTTTTGCAGCAGTATTCGTAAACCAAATGGAATGATTTTGGTAACAGGGCCGACGGGGTCGGGAAAAACAACAACACTTTATGCGGCATTGAAGAAGATACATTCTTCTGAAAAGAATATTTCAACAGTAGAAGACCCGATAGAATATCGGATCGAGGGAGTCAATCAAACACAATTCAACTCCGATATCGATTATACATTTGCAACTGCTATTAAAACTTTTCTTCGGCAGGATCCCGACATAATCATGGTAGGCGAAATTCGTGACCCTGAGACAGCGAAATACGCTATACAAGCAGCACAGACCGGACATCTGGTCTTTTCAACACTGCATACCAATGATGCTCCAGGAGCAGTTGTGCGAATGCTGGAAATGGGAATGGAACCTTATCTTGTTGCCAGCTCCCTGCAGTTAGTTATTGCTCAGCGACTATTAAGGATCTCCTGTAAAAAATGCGGACAATTTCGGGGGCTTACTGAAAGAGAAGCAATATATGCTAAAAGAAATGGATTGATGGTAAGTGAAGTATTCAGGGGCAATGGATGCAGGGAATGTCTCGATACCGGGTATAAAGGGAGAATCGGCGTGTATGAAATTATGCAAGTCACCCCTGAATTACAGGATCTGATTGCATTGAAAACACCAACGCAAAAAATAAAGGAAATGGCTATCGCGCAAGGAATGACGACATTAATACAGGAAGCTGTAGCACTTGTCAAAATAGGAAAAACGACACTTGAGGAAGTAGAGTCTTCGGTGGGATAGGATGAAAAGTAATTAAACATTACTGATCTATACTCATTATTGCTATATCCACAATGAAGTAGTCTTATCTGTTGCTGTCTGGGAAACACGGAATGGAAACTGGTTATACATTGGGTTAATCTCTTGATCATGATTTGCGATGAAACTGTTACAAGTCGTAAATTGTTGCAAATATTTTTAACAAACTGATAATTTTAGTTGCTTTTTATAGAGTTACCATGT
>JBNKZD010000120.1:0-5513 GCA_050301235.1 Chitinispirillaceae bacterium
GGCTCAATGAAGGTTGTGCCGGCTTTGATTGCATACGCACACCGTACATGCCATTCGGTACCGTTGAAATCGTCCAGAGCCTCAGCACTGCGCCCCATGATGAAATACTCCCCATCAACCCGCAGTCCCTTGAAGTTAATCAGGAGATCCCCCCCGCAGGCATAGGAGCGGTCAAAACGAAGTGAATCACTCAATGCACCGTTTGCCTGACTCGATGCCCCCAACCCAAGCGTTATACCCGTACGCTCAGCCCACTGGTTACCCGAAAGCATAAAGGAGTATGTGGCCTGCTCTGGTTGACCAATAGTAAGCATCAATCTTCCCGTGTACAGTCTGGAGGCAAAACCGGAACTCAGATACGCCTGCGGATCATAGGTACCAATCCGATATCCGACACCGAATTTTTCGAAGTTTTTCATTCCTCCCAGACCAATACCGCTTTCGATACCGTTGCCTTTACCGGTTAAAAAGCTGCGCAGATACCAGTTTGACCAGGTTTTGTCAAAGGATCCCACAGCCCATGGGCTGATATTGAATTCACGACTGATGGCTGCCCAATAGTAGCCTGCATGCACATTGAGCAACTCACTGTTTTTAAGCAGACGTGCTGAGAGCATCGCATTCCAAACCCCGAGACCTCCAAATGAACCCTTAGTCGAAGCGAACGGGTCCTCACCAAGCCTGTCGGCATGCAGCTGAAAGGTATAACTTAACCAGTCAAGGGGCTTCCCTCCAGCGCCGAAGCGCAGACGGCGAAAGGAGAGATCACCCCTGTACTTGACATCCGTATTGCTGTTTTTTTCATCCATGCTGCACGTTGCCCAGACTTCAAACGCCACTATCGGCTTGAATGCTTTTACGGCATCGATGTGGAATCTGGAGAATGCGCCCCTTGTTGCTCCATCATTTTCGCATGCCTGCACACTCCACAATAGAAGCCCGAGCATCAGTGCTACAAGAGGTCCAGAAAATAAAGAGCTGAACTCTTTTACATTACCAGTAAAATAACCTGTTTTCATACCTGAATCCTTTAGAAAGAGTTGACCAATAGCAAAGAATTCCCATCTGTGCGAGAACCTGTAGCATTACTTCTATTCACATTACCGGAAACGCTCATCGGCGCGAAGCTTTTCGAGCGGTAAATCCTTGTTTTTTTCCAACCACCCGATGGTGACGTTTTCACGATTGTCATAGCGTGGATAGAACGGCTTGATGTCAATAAGTGGCGTTTTATTGAGCATGTCCACCTGCTCAATAAACAGAGTATATCCAAAAATACCGGTAAGCCGGACGGTTGAGATGCCGATAGCATTGGGCCGTTTGGGTGCCTTGCAGGAAAAAATGCCCCTCTTCTCCGTATCCATAAAGGGGGTAACGACAAGCTCGTACCCCTTAATTTTATGGAAGTGGTACAGCAGGGTAATATGGGAAAAGCCCTCCAGGTCCTTAAGTCCGGCGCTATACTGAGGAAAAAGTTCAATCTGCCCCTTGATACCCTCAGCGGCGATGGGCTGAATGGGCATATCCTTGATGTCCTGGTGCGGTGTATAAATAACACCGATAGGATCCAATACAATTTGATTTTTCATTAGTTTCTCCGATTTAGAAAGACGCTGTATATTTTTTTACATATCGATGAAGTGCAGTAGTTCCAGCAATAGCCGGGTGCTCCTGACAGCAACTTATCGTTTAAATCTTACATTGGTAATGCGAGAATAACCTGGGAAGCGCTGAAACCGGCATGTACAATACAACCTTCTGTAATGGCCAATCGTTGACAACTCTCCCTGGTAATTATTGCTGTAAGCGATTTTTCACCCGTCAGTTTGATGATAATCTCGTTATTTACACTTCCAACACGCACCTCCACAACACTGCCTTTTAAAAGGTTTTCGGTACTGGCTCTGGGAGCGATTTCGCCGGTAAATACAATAAGTGATGAGGCTTTGACAAGCGCAATAATTTCAATATCGGGAGTAAGTGCCAGATTGGTAGCGCTCTCATTGGTGACGGTGGCAACAAGGGTTGTTTCATTACTGATGGCGATGGTAACTTCCGAATTAACACTTCCTTTTTTTACAGAAGTTATTACGCCTTTAAGCTGGTTGCGCGCACTGGTTTTCATAAGCAGTCCTTTCAGAGCGAAAAAGTAATCACTATCTATTAAATCCATCCTGTCAAATTCGCGGGAAATTTTTTTGAACTGATTTTCAAGCGCTGTATACAAAGAAAGGACTCTTTCGCCAAACAGGGTTAATCGGGTTTCACCGCCGTTTCTTCCACCAGTGGTACTTGTCACAAGCGGTTGACGGGAAAGGTTGTTGAGCCGATCGACCAGATCCCAGGCAGACTTATAGCTCATTGGAACTGCTGCTGCTGCCCGAATTAACGATCCCTTCTCCTGAATCAATTTTAAAAGTGTCAGTGGCTTGTGCATGACTATATCACGCCCTTCAAACAGAAGCCACAGAGGGCCGATAAAATTCTTCTGATCGAAAGTGTCCATCAACGATTCCTTCCAGGCTGGATGCTCTATATATTTTTTTATATAACGCCATCCGGAAATATTTATCACTTCTTTTGACACATCCATCTTGTTCAATTTACATGCCAATCAGGTAACTATAAATTGAAGTATTTTTTTTCTACAACTTTCATAAATTGCAACTATTTGATTTTATATGTAGTTGCAAAACCAAGATAAACTATCCCCGTCAAGAAGACTGGACCCGGATGTATAAGCTGTTGAACACTGCAACTGCACGGATTACTACGTATTTGTTGTAAATTTACCTGTATTCTACATACTTGTACCGAGGGTGTTCCGGTGATTACAAAATGACAGATAATAAGGTACTGCACCGGTCAGGAACTGCCTGAAGAACCATACTGAGAAGTAAACGGGAGAAAATTGCAGAAGGAGATGCAATGAAATTGTTGAGGTTGAGATTGAGGTTAAGGTTGAGGAAGAAAACGAGATTGAGAAAATGAGAGAGGGAAGATGAACGGTGTAACCAATCATTAAATTCCAATCCTTCCTGCCCCCGAGGGGTTGCATCTAATCGCAGGGTCAGGTTGATTCCTTCTACCCGCCCCTGTTTACAATCAGATTGCAAATCATTGGGCATTTTGCGGTAAATCAGAATTGAGATTTCTAATATGTGAATATCAGTTAAACATCAGTAGTTTTTGGAGCTGACCGGGTAACTGGATGTAGCGAAGAAATATTTCGTCCCTATAGGACTTTGGAAATCTTTTTGTATTGTTTTACTACAAACATTTTGTCCCTGACGGGACACCGGAAGGTAATGTAAATGCATTTGTCGCCTTGATTGCTATAATTGATAGCCATGGGTACAGGACCATAGCACTCGGCGAATTACAGTAGCTCGAATTGCTCACAATGAGAACTTTTGTTATTTTTCGCATTCTCAACTTCCGACGACGCCAAAGGCTCTGGGTGTAAGTTAAAAGCTGTTGGCCATTTGCTGGTGGCTGTTGGTAAAAGAAATAAAGCTAACAGCTAAAAGCCAACTGCTAATAGCTTTTAAGACCCACACCAAATCGCGGCGTCCATATTATTAGTAAACAGCATTAAACAGTATGATTTTTTTGCAGTCTTGATGCTTCTCGGATCCCTTGTATCGATCGCTCAGGAAAATTATTCGGCAGCTAAAATCTGTTGTGTCAGCACCACAGATGCAATTATCCGGAAACTGGTAAAACAGGTTGTTACTGAAGAAAACACGCAACTCAATCACTCTCAGGTATTTTATGCTGAATTTCCCTCAATAACGGAATTTTCGGGATGTGACTGGCACCCCTCAATAGCAGATAACAATGCAGTCGCTAATACATTAATAAAACCATCATTACCCAAATGAGCTGGGACACATCAGCAACGACCATGATTTCCAACATAATTCATTTCAATTCAATCAACCTGAACCCAGACTTCATCGCGTTCTCTTACCAATTCAACAAACAGATTCTGAATCAATCCATTACTGCAGATCGTACCTTTTGAGTGAATCTCTCGTTCAACCCCATCAACATCTGCAAATACACCACCGGCTTCTCTCAGAATCAATTGTCCTGCAGCAAAATCCCAGGGTGATAACTGATATTCAAAATACCCTTCAAACCGTCCACATGCCACCCAGCAGATATCCATAGCCGCACTACCGAACCTCCGAATTCCTCTGATATTTGCCTTAAAAAGTCGATGAATGGAGAGTAGTGTCCGCTCCATCAAAATCCCCCGGTCATAGTAAAACCCCGTCGCGATAATCGCATCAAAGATCTTCCCGTTTTTCGACACTGAAATCGGTTCTCCATTGAGAGTCGCACCATGATTGAGTGCTGCTGAGAAGCACTCATTCCGTGATGGGTCATATACTACTCCGGATAATACCCGCCCCTCTTCCGCATACGCGACAGATACCGCAAAATGTGGAATGGTATGCGCGAAATTATTAGTTCCATCAAGAGGATCGATGATCCATAACTTGCTGGAATTAAGGTCTTCCCCGCTACTACCTTCCTCACCAAGAACTTTCGAATCCGGGACAAGCTTTTTTAAGTGCTCAGCCAGATACGATTCAGCCATCAAATCCGCTTCAGTAACAAGATTTGAAGACGTTCCTTTATAATTTATCCGTGCTTCACCTGAAACCGCCTGAATTTTTTTTCCGGCTTCTATAGCTGCCATTTCAATTTGTTTGAGCATTTAGTAAAACTCCATAATTGTTATATTCAATTTCTTTCCGGGCTCAACGAATAACTGTTGCGTTTTTTTATAATGGAGATGTGAAAAAATAATCATTTTTGACAGGATGTTAAAACAATAATTCACCTTTCATGTTCCTTATGGTATATTTATTTTTTTTGAGTATTTTTTAAGAGATGAACATTTTAAAGATAAAGGTTCCTGAGTCAGTCTTTTTGGTTTAATATATGATATTTTGGAAAAGACCGGAGAAAAGGATTATTTTAGCTTCTGCGTCCCCTCGACGAAAACAGATACTGTCACAGATGGGGTTGAATTTTGAAATTGAAGTTCCAGCGCCTATAGATGAACAATCATTTATTAAGCCAGATAACCTGGAAGGATCATTAAAAAAACTTGCAGAAAAAAAAACAGAGTCCATCGCGAAAAAAAATAAAAGTGCACTGGTTTTGGGAGCAGATACAGTAGTCTGTACCGAACATACAGTTCTTGGAAAACCGGCAAATCGTGATGCTGCTTTTACAATGCTACAACAGTTGTCCGGTAGAAAACATTACGTCAAAACTGCCGTAGCACTAATCTGTCGTGAACAAGGGTTTTCCGAGTCACTTGTAGAAACAACTGAGGTTCATTTCCGTTATATCTCAGACTCAGAAATTGAAGAGTACCTTAAAGATGATGAATATAGAGACAAAGCAGGAGCATATGCCATTCAGGGGCAGGCACTTGTTTTTATCGATAAAATTAATGGATGTTACTACAACGTTGTTGGATTGCCGGTAGC
>JBNKZD010000121.1:0-5594 GCA_050301235.1 Chitinispirillaceae bacterium
TCAATCCACGCCCCTGTGAGGGAGCGACTTTTACAATTCGCTCCTCTTTAAACCAATCGACGGTTTCAATCCACGCCCCTGTGAAGGAGCGACTTATTGTACCGTCAAGCATCATTGGTACATGCACGCATGTTTCAATCCACGCCCCTGTGAAGGAGCGACTGTTCCGACGTAAGTTGATTTAAATCAATGGCATTAAAGGCGGTTTGCGCGGAGGGGGAGTTTTTAAATCTGAGTTGTTGCTTTGTGAAAATTCGATAGTCCATAATGCATTCATTTAAAACAAGTTACAGGTTTCGCGGAGCCTTCAGGGATTTTATGTGCACTTCAGGTTCGCGAATGGCGGAACGTGCTAAAAAGCAGCTCAGAGCATCAGCAGGCCTTCAGGATCATACGATTCTTTAGCGCCTGCATGTTCAACCCGTTTTTGCCAGTTAGCCCCAAGAAAATAAAATCTGAGACTGTCTTTATCCAAATCGGCGATTTTTAAAAGACTTTCTCTGAAATTAACCCACTGAGCCGGATCAACCAGACATTCAAATACGGAGTTCTGAACTCGCTGGCCGTAGTCCTTGCACACTTTTGCAACAAGCCGCAATCGTTTTTTACCAATTGCATCTTCAGTATTAACATCATAGGTAACCAGAACCATCATGATTTATAGCCCTCCTTTCATTTACAGAAAAATGCAGGGTATTTATTTAGATCACCACGTAAATGCCGTGCCAGCAGCATTGCCTGACTGAAAACCAGCATTCCAACAGGCATACTCTCCTCAAGAAAGGGATGTTTTATCTCTTCCTGTTTTCTTTTCTGGTATGCAGAAATAACTGTTTTCCTGGTCTGGTCATCCATCAGAATTCCTCCGCTTTCGCTAACGGTGAATCCTTCTGGTTTAACCTGCTGTGTATTAATTAACGTAAGTACCAACCTGTCAGCAATATACCCTCGAAACTCCTCCATCAGATCGAGTGCAAGCCCTGGTCTTCCCGGTCGATCTTTATGGAAAAATCCTACATACGGATCAAGACCAACCGTTTCCAGTGCAGCAGTTGCATCATGCACCAGCAACGTATATACAAAAGATAACATTGAATTTACCAGATCAAGCGGTGGTCGCCTGCTGCGTCCCCGAAATACGAAATGCTCTTTCTGTGCACAGATCAGATTATTGAATATATCAAAATAGAGCCGTGCAGCCTCCCCTTCTTTTCCAAGCAACGATTCGCAGCTGATTGGTTCCTGCAACTGTTTTATAACATTAAGCATTTTCCGTGCTGCAATTTCACACTCTTCAGATCCGGTTGTATCAAAACTTTCCCGAATCGCTCTAAGTACAATAGTCCGGGTATTAGCGATTTTGGCAATAATAAACAACCGCGCAAGATCTGCTGCCTGGTTTTCATTATCTGCTCTACGATATTGTTCTCGTCGTAAAAGAACATTCCCCTGCGTCTCTCCAACTACACGAGCTTTAAAATGACCATATTGACCAAGAAAACTGATTGTAACATTATTTTCAGCGCACAGCTCCATGGCTTCAGGGCTAACCGCAACCCCACCGAAACAGACAATCCCATTTAGACTATGAACTGGTAAACGCATCTTGATTTCATGTTCGATACGTACTGTGACAGTCATTCCCTCTTTTGCAATGTATGCACCATGAGTTGTAATGTAAAGGGTGTTCAACATCCTTTTCATAAAGTATCCTTATCCAATCCGGCTATAAATGAATATATATATGTATCGGTATTTTGCACCCTTTTTAATTTTGGCATACAGATCTCGATGAGAGAGCAATTGTCACATTTTTTTTCGTAAACAGCTGCGGGTGTTTTACCACTACTGATAAGTGCATGGAGCTTTTCTGCAGCAGTCCTCGTTGCATTCCGCAGTGTCGTATCAAACTGTACTCCAGTTCTGCGCCGGGGAGTTCCATAGAATAGTGCCCCTTCCGGAATTGTAAAATTGAGCATTTCCTCCAAACAAAGTGCCTGTGCACACAACTGGATCTCATCACACCGATCAGATTTTGGCTTTCCTCTTTTGTATTCCACAGGAAATGGTTTCCATAGCCCTTCAACATTCGGCAGCACTACCCCTTCACTACACTTGTGGAATTCGACAACGTCAGCCTTTCCATATAAACCCAGTTCAAAATTATGTATATAAAGGGCTCGCGCAATCCGTAAATTTCCACGGGATTCAACCTCCTCCTTGTCGGTTTTCTCGTGAAGAATCTGCCCTTCAGCGGTAAGGCGGTTTTCAGCCCATTGGCGTTCGATATGAATCAGGGCACATTGTCTTTCACAGAAGATAGTGTGTTGGAGAGCGGAGATTGGGAGGAGGTCGGATTCGGGGTACATTAAAAACTCTATTCTAAAAAAATAAAAATACGATACCACTATCTTTAATAAGATAATGATACCGTGATTTAATGTGCTTAATTTTTTCTTATTTCAAAGAACATTTAGCTTCGAATGTATTATCCTGCTTTCCGATGTAATTTGACACCAGGGATATTAATTTCATCAATTTTTACTTCGTAATCATTGAATGAACGTGGTGCACTTATACCCTCTTTTTTATTTACATTGATTTTATTAAACAATTCGTGAGCAGCAGCATTCCCCATTTTGGATTCATGCTCAAAAACGTAAAGTCCTCTTGTCGCCATCATACCACGTGCTGCAGAACGATCGGATTCAAACATGCTGAGCAATGCTTCCCAAAAAAGATCCAGATCTTGTTCTGTGAAACCAGTCTGGTTCGCAAGTGGTGCAGAAATAAACCCATGAGTTCTATAAAGCCCATATGGAACAGTAAATTTACGTCCCATAGTCCTGTTATCACCACTTTGTTTTTCTGCATCAGCAGCAGTTGTTACCGCCATGCGAGTAATACTGTGTTCAGAAGCTATAACAGGATCAATTGAACGTCCGAACGTTAATTGTGCTGCACCACGAACCTGCCCTGCGTTGGCCCCAGTAGATAAAACAGCTCCAAAAGTTCTTATATCAAAATAGTTCTGGCATAAAAACATTCTCGCTTTATCAACTTCGCTGCCCTGCCCTACACCTTCTTTGTTACGCTTTTTTCCATCTGTTGGATCAGCTGGCTCTTTTGTTAAATCAATTTTCAGATATTGATATGCCTGCTCTATCTGGTTATTAAGTATCGCTTTCTCTTTAACAAAAATGAGATTAGGTGCTTTGTCCTCATGCTTTAATTGCACAAAATTTCTCACTTTTCTTTTTATGCAAACATCGGTCACTAGCCCATGGCCAGTCTCAGCATCAACACGCGGTAAATTACCAGCATCTGGATCACCATTTGGGTTACCATCAATTACATCAAATAGGAGCACGAAATCATAGCGTTTGTTTAATGACATTTTAATTTTCCTTTAAAAAAGTTAGTTTTTACCTTCAATAGTCTCAATGGTTTCTTTTTTTGTAAAAAAATCCTGCCTTTGGTGATAATACCCTACCGCGAAACAACCTTGCTCATGAAGATCAAGATGTGGCGGAAAATCATTAAAATGATTCATAATTTCTCCTAGCAAGCTTTCAAAATATACAATTCTCTTCGGGTTTGGTATTTTCACTATATGGTGGTTCTTGAGTTTTAATAAAGTTGAAAAGACTGTTACTGGACTTGCACATGCAGAACCGTAATATCTTTCTCGGATTGTTGCATTTAAACCAGGGTTAGCTTCCTCCTGGATTTTTTCAAGAGTTGCGAAAAGTCTTCCTAATTGGTACCCATTTGAGGGCTGACTTGTATCAAGAGACATTTGTATCTCCTTGTGGTTTGGGTTTATATGAATTCTGTAATACCTGTTTAAATAAGCTTTAATTAATGCAGCCCTTACTGGTTTGACACGAAAATCTGTATCACTATGTATGCGACGAAGTGCTGCTTGAAGAAGTGTTGCAGGGTATGGCCCAGCAGTGAGAATTGCTCTTATAAAATCTCCTGCAATATTTGGTGGGATATTCTCACTTTTATCTTGTGCTGCAATATTTACCAGTAATCGCCAGACGGAATAATACTCTGGTTCCTTTTCAGGTTTGATTATTACCAAATCGTCAAAGTGCTGTTTAATTTTTTCAGCGAATTCAGCAACTGTACCAGTTTGCCAAAATCTTATTGCGATTCGCGCTGCATTCGGAGAGAGTCCAAGTACATAGAATTTAGTTTCTGCATTATCTCGGTAGTAATTCCCTTCCTTAATACCATCGTATAAAGCTTTTATCTTCTGTATGCTTCTACCCGGATCATCTTTTGGTGGTTCTGAGAAAAAACAGGTGAAATCATTCTCAAGTACAGTTTCTTTAGCAGACCAGAATACCATTGTAACATCGTTAATATTCATCCTCTGCGTACTGCTTTTGAGTAAAGTATTCAAAGCTGTCACATACGCAAACTCTGAAGTTTTAATTATGGGTGAATTGAATCCTTGCTCTTTGTAATAAGAATCATACCCACAATTCCGTTGTACCCCAATTAAACACTTTGTATCCTTATTTATAGGTGTATTGCCATGTGTGCGCGCTATTTCACCATACTCCCCAGTTACTAAACAAATCCCCATTAATGGTGTTTCACCAAGTTCCGCAGCATTAACATCGCTGTTGGTATTGGAAATAAAATCATGAACGTATTGGCTACATGGGACCGGTAGTTGCTCCCCAACCAACTTAAAAGCCATATTACATTGTGTTGCCTTTAAGCATTCTTCGAATTTTGCATCTGCTATAACCTTTTCAACACCATTATTTTCATAAAACTTGATTATTGCTTGCACACTTTGCGTATTTAGTAATACACTAGGCAAGTTTTTTAAAGATGAAATCCAAGTTTCATGTTGTTTTTTTGTTTTTTCGTCCGTAACTGGTTGTCCGAATAAATAACCAATATGATCCCAAAGTAAAAATGTTGTTTCGTAACTTCGACTTCCACTTCTTTTTGTTGACCTTGGTAATAAAAATGTTTTACCAATGAGTTTTTTCCCTATTTTTTCGCGGGTATCTTCAATTGTTATATAATTACCATTTTTATCAATAACAATTAGGAATTGTAATTCTTTTCTTTCAAATCCCAAGGGTGCAATTTCACTACCAGTATCCATTGATTTTCTATCGTAATACTCTTTTAACGCTTGTAAAATCATCCACGCACCTCCGCTGAAAACCGGTCTGGTACGTTTACTACTCCATTTTCAATTTTCCCTTTGAAAAAAAGTGGAGTTGGATCACTAGTATTTTCAAAGTTCATATCAAATAGCATCCATCCAAGTTCCCGTGTATCAGGAATAGGTTTTTTCATGTCATTTTCATCGGTAATCAACTTAAAATCACATGCAAATTCACGGCAACCAAAATATGGACGGTGAAAACATTGTCCCTTCTTTGCCCTTCGGCCAAACATCGCAGCGTATTTTTCAGGCTTCTCATCAGCTCGTTCAAATTCATTCTTTTCTTCAATACTTGCCCAAACCTCTGGAGACGCTGGGTTATTTTTCCTCCGTTGCTCAACCGGAATGAAATCGAACCATGCATACAAACGATAGCAGACATCCTGCAAAA
>JBNKZD010000122.1:0-4138 GCA_050301235.1 Chitinispirillaceae bacterium
AAACCAGGTGAAGCTACGATTGTCAGCCCTTGAAAGAAGAAATTTAAGGAAAGTTATTCCCTTTGGTTTGGCAACCGCTTTATTTGCTTTTTTATTTTCCATAATTGAGAAAGGCCTGATGGGAAATAGTACGATTTACCCGGCTACCGGTAATCAATATGATTTTGTTACCGCAGTCTTAGGTGCTGTGAATGGTGGATTTTTGATGGGTGTGGCACTTGCGGTATCGGAAGTGCTTTTTCTGGATAAACTATTTGAACGCACCTCATTTTTCATGAAAGTTGTTGCAAAGGGAGCGGTGTACATCCTCCTCATCTGCATCATGTTATTTCTGATAGCGTTGTTCATAAACTCACGCCAAATGGGGCAGTCTATTTTCAGCGAGACAGTTATTTCAAGCGTGTTTGATTTTCTAATGAGCTTCGCGTTTGTAAGTATCGTATTATATGCAGGCGCCTGTATAACCATTATTTTATTTATTTCTGAAATCAGTGATAACCTCGGGCAAAATGTGCTGCTTAATTACATGACCGGAAAATATCACCGGCCAAAACAGGAAGAACGGATATTCATGTTCCTTGATATGCGATCTTCCACCAGCATAGCGGAAAGCCTGGGGCACATACGGTATTTCGATTTTCTAAACGAGTATTACGGTGATCTTACAGAGCATATTTTGAAGTCCGGAGGGGAGATTTATCAGTATGTGGGCGACGAGGTGATCGTTTCATGGTCCTGCAGCAATGAATTGGAAAGTTTGAAGAGTATCCAGTGCTTTTTTGACATCCGCGATGGAATGAAAGAGAAGGAATCCCGGTATGAGCAAAAGTTTGGAGCCATTCCTGGATTTAGGGCAGGGATTCATTCAGGCCAGGTGACTACGGGTGAAATCGGGCTCATCAAGAAAGAAATTGTGTTTACCGGGGATGTTTTAAATACTACTTCCCGTATTCAGGCATGTTGTAAAGAATATGAAGTTGACTTACTGGTCTCGGGACAGATTGTTGAAGGAATGAAGGGTAATGCTGCCTTTGAGTTTGAAGAAATTGGAAACATCAGGCTCAGGGGTAAATCAGATGGCGTCGAGCTTTTTATTGCGAGGCGCACGGATCCTTAACTTTCCAACATCACATTGTAATTTTTTGTATCTTAATTTCTGATAACAACACTTCAAAAGCTCAATTACTATGAAAACTTCATCTCAAATCACATTGATTCTCTTTTCACTTTGTCTTCTGTCTTCGTTACAGTTGAAGGCTCAAACAGCTGCGGATATTAGTGCTGTGGAGCTAACATGTATGAATTATATTGAAGGCTTTTATGAGGGGGATGCAGAAAAGCTGAAACTGGCACTGGACCCTAATCTTAATAAGTTTGGTTTCTGGAAGGATAAAGAAAGCGGAAAATATGGCGACGCGATCCATATGAGTTTCGACCAGGCCCTTGCATTCGCGAAAAATGTACAGGAAAAGAAACAATATCCGCCCGCAGATGCACCGAAAAAGGTAACTATTCTTGACGTGAAGGAAGTAATTGCCGCAGCAAAAATAACTGCCTGGTGGGGAGAGGACTATGTACTGTTGTCAAGAAAGAATGGAAGCTGGATTATAGAGCAGGTATTATGGGAAGGACCTTTAACACAATCTAATTAATTCTATACCATGAAAAATTTTAGTATCGAAATTAAATGGGGCATTATTTTCACCATTGTCATGATGCTATGGACATTGCTCGAAAGATTGCTTGGCTGGCATGACGTTCACATCGACAAACATGCTTATTATACCATGTTTTTTATAATTCCCGCATTTGTTATGTACTACTTCGCACTCGTAGAAAAGAGGGAAACTTTTTATGCGGGGCAAATGAACTGGACCCAGGGATTTAAGTCGGGGATTATAATCGGTGTTGTCGTTGCCTTGCTGTCACCCATGAGCCAGTATATCACACAGACATTCATTTCACCACATTACTTTGACAATGTAATTGAATACAGTGTGCAAACCGGAGCTTATGAGACCGTAGAAATGGCAGAGGAATATTTTAACCTGACAAATTATATTGTTCAAAGCATGATTTTCGCGGTTGTTTCAGGAGCATTCACCGCCGCAATTGTAGCCATCTTTACCAAGAAGAAATATGCCAGCTAAACGATGGTTATTTTATGTCCTTGGGGGACTTGTAATTGGCATTTTCTATTCCTGGTTCAATGATTATAATAATCCTACGGTCGTTGGAATCAGGGTGCGTACGGTTCTGATGACGGCCAGCAGCATCCTTGCGTTTTTACTCTGTTATTTCGAACGTGGGAAAGCCATGATCATTGCATTGCAGATTGCAGCAGGAGTTGCCATGGCCGTTGTTTTCAGGATCATCTGGGACGTCACCGTCGTGGATGACACCATGCATAACCTGGCGCCATTTGAGATAGGTATCGCATTTGGACTGGCGTTCATTACTTCACTGATTGGCGGACTTATCGGCTCTGTTGTTCGCCCGAAAAAGACAGAAAGTTAGCCCAGGATCTGTCCCAGCCCCTGTGGTTGATATAGTAGCCATCCGGTTAGGCTATACCGGCTGATTTGAGTTAAGGAAACTTCATGTTCAACACAGTCGCTTCTGAACATTACGCATCGGTTGGCCAGAGGCTGCACTTTCTGATGAACTTCGTTATCACGATAGATTATCAGTTCTCCGCCATCACCTTCATTCCACAATTCATTGAGGTAAATGATCACAGAGATCATTCGGTTATTTCTTTCCCTGAACTGGTCGATATGTCGCCGGTAAAATGTTCCTGCGGGATAATGCGCCAGGTGAAATTCATAGCCCGAAAGGCTCAGGTAACAATAGCGGTTTAGTTTTTGACGTAATTCTTCGATCAGCAGGAATACCTGTTGCAAGTCTATATCACGTTTATCGGAAAGCCAGTAAACATAATCACCTCGTATGGAGGTTGCGATTTGCCTGTTCCCGGAGGCGCCGATACCTGCTTTTGAAAAGTCATCCTGTTCCAGGTGTTCCAGGAAAAATTTTCTGAGGGTCTGATATATTTCCTTTGGAAGAAATTCGTCTATCACCACATAATCATCGACCGACATTTGATCAATCCAATCAAGCCAGGTTTCATCGCTGTACACGCTCATTGAATAAAAAATTTTGCGAATATACGGTGTAATCTGCAGGTATCAACCGGGCCTGAAATAAAACATGGGAAGAGTTGACAGGAAATGACCTAAGAATTAAATGGGGAGCATCATCATTGCCATCTGGTTAAAGTGTGACGAATAATTTGTAGATTAATAAAAAGAAAATGCCATGAGTCACGCCAGCACTGCATCACCTCCAAATGAAACCCTAACTCAAAAAGGCCTCAATTTCAAAGAGGAAGTAAAACGGATATTTAATCTGCAGAAAAATAATCAGCAGCGCATCGCGGATACAACCGCGGCCGATCGACGCATGAAGCTTACGAAATTGCATGATTCGGTGATGGCTCACAGGGAAGATATCCGGGATGCACTGTACAAAGACTACAGGAAGCACCCAAGTGAAGTTGACCTTACAGAAATATATCCGGTTACCTCCAATATAAAATTTGCAAGGTCACGTCTGAAGAATTGGATGAAGCCGAAAAAAGTGGCTACCCCGTTGGCACAGACAGGCACAAGCTCCTACATTCATTATGAGCCCAAGGGAGTGGTACTGATAATTTCTCCCTGGAATTTCCCTGTAAACTTAACTTTTGGCCCCATGATCTCCGCTATTGCCGCAGGTAATTGCATAATGATCAAACCTTCTGAGCATACGCCAAATGCTTCGGCGATAATGAAAAAGATCATTTCAGAAGTGTTCGATGAGTCTGAGGTGGCGCTTATTGAAGGAGACGTGGAGGTTGCCAGTGAATTGTTAAAACTTCCATTTAACCATATCTTTTTTACCGGAGCGCCGGAGATCGGAAAAATTGTGATGAAGGCTGCTGCTGACAACCTTGCTTCTGTAACGCTTGAACTCGGTGGGAAATCACCAACGATTATAGACAAGTCGGCAAATCTGAAAACAGCTGCTATGCGGGTCACTTTTGGAAAATGGATGAATAACGGACAGGTATGCATTGCGCCTGATCATGTTTACGTTC
>JBNKZD010000123.1:0-8332 GCA_050301235.1 Chitinispirillaceae bacterium
AAAACCGCAGTAGATTGACGCGGATAACGCGTAATCTATTGCGCATAAAGGGTTTCAGCTCTTTCGGTCTTATCACCTGTAGATAAAACCTTCAAGAGCTTCAACCCTTTCTGCATCAATATCTTACGGTTCTCCACTGCCACCTACTGCGGTTTTTAGGTTAAAAAAAATGCGTGGCTTACTCCCTGAGAGGAAAGAGCCTGATGCGAAACCTTCAAAAAATCAAAGCAGTTGAATTTTTCAACTGCTTTTCTTCATCAATATCCTGCTAATTTAATAATTAATCATTATATTTTCAATACACTTGACTCTCTATCTTAATACAAGGTATCTTCCATAATATTTTGGATGATTCTTTTCTGAGTCTACCGTATCGCAAAACTAAGTAAATGTGAACTTTCATAAAAATCAAATTCAAGAAGAAGGAGTCTGATATGAGATCCAGACGGGTACTGCAACTGATTGGTTTAACCGCTATAATCGGAATCACAGGGTGCGGTGTGAGTCAAAAAACAATCGATGATTGTGAAGCACGCATAAGCCAGTTAAAACAGATGGGTGTTCCTGATAGCTCACTTTCAAAACCGAAAGTGTTTGTATATCAGGCAAAAGAAGCTATTCAACGGGGAAATACCGGCCTGGCTAATAAATCATACGATTCTCTCAAAATATACATTGCACAGGCAGAAGCACTTCTTAATGAGAGTTTAACTAAAGTAAAACCTGAAGTTGAAGCTATCAGAGCAAAAATCATGGGAGCAAAAGCTAATCTCTCAGGTCTTCAGGCAAAAAAAATCGACAGTCTGATGGTGCCTGTGGACTCACTTCTTAATCTGAAATGGATACTTAGTGCACATACATTAATTAAAGATATCGAGGCCCGTTTACCATCACTTGAAGTTGACCAGGTTAAGTCTGATAACCTCAAGAAGACAATTCCGGGCGAATGGGTATGTGTCAACGTTACAAAAAGTACCGAATTCAAAGAGATTCATGCTGTCGAGAAAAAAATCTTCTCTCTTGGCCGTGATGGAAAAGCTAAGTTGACCGAAAACAAAAAGGGCCAGAGTGGTCAGTATCTTAAGGAAGACTATGAATTTATCTCCTGGGGTACCTACGATCTGCTTGGCGATACACTCTGTCTTTTCATCGATCGTTTCGCAGCAGTTCGTCAGAATTTTCAAAAACTCTATGTTGAAAACGGAAAAAAGGTTTGGAAAAAAGAACCTCAACCAACATACGACTCTGCGATTACCGATGGAAGCCAGAACCGGTTTATTACTATTGCAGATCTGAAAGAGGATTTTAAACAGGTTAAGAAGTTCTAAGCACTTTTTCTGTTGTTATTTTCTTGATGTTAATTTTGAAGGTCGGATTTACCGGCCTTTTTTATTTCACTTGTATTTTTTATACCGGCTTGCAGTTTTCACATTGTTCGTTTTATATGGTTCTACTCAGGTAAATAACCTCCAGATCACCTTCGCAACAGATCCAAAAACCTTATCTAATTCAATCTCTTTATCTGAAAAACTATTATTATTAATTTTACTGGATGAAAAAACTAAGCTTTCTTTTCCAGTCATTTCTCTTTTCTTCTTTAGCAACTCTTCCTGCTTAATACGTCCGGTAAGCACGGTTTCGTGATACAGCTGACCTCCTGCTTTGCGCCACTCGAGTAGCTTGCGCAACTCTCCGCTATCAAGCCAGACACCGTGCACACACTGATCGATCACAACTCCACTGCGTACACCGAAATTAACACGGTTCATCACCCCTTGACAAATGGGGCACTTGATATATACTGCGGAACGCTCCGGAGTTGTAACCTCCATCTGGTTCATCTCCCAGATTTTCCGCAGGTTTATGCTGTACACCTGTGCCACCGATGAATCCAGCAGCATGTTGAGCTCATCAGGATCAAAAAAGAGCCCCATGCATTCGGAGCATCGCTCAATGGTAAAATCTGAAATCTCTTTAAGAGAGATACTCTCCATGGGTTTAGTACAAACAGGACATTTACGCTCAGAAAAATCCTGCGCGATGGTGTACTCCTGAACGCCACGGAGATCGATGTC
Source organism: Chitinispirillaceae bacterium (assembly GCA_050301235.1). GTDB lineage: Bacteria > Fibrobacterota > Chitinivibrionia > Chitinivibrionales > Chitinispirillaceae > JAFGIN01. The sequence goes on from JBNKZD010000123.1 coordinate 2,076, forward strand.
ATTTTTCGCACCGCAATACTCACAGCGTGATGAATACGGGGGAAGGGGTGCTGCACAGGATTTGCAAAAAGGCATAGCTATAAACCTTATAACAATTGAAGTAATTGATCTACTGTAGGGTCTGCCTGTTTCAAAATATGCGCTAAAGTTGACCGTTTAATTGGTCTACGTGCAGGTACCGTAACAGTGTAACCACCATCTTCACTAAGTTCGAAAAGTACTCTTAATCTCATAATTCAAAATAAGTTATATTTTATTATACCATTATTTCATAAACTGGCGAATATTAAACTTCGGTTTAACCGTCTTCAGTTTCTGCTGCTCCTGACCTTGCCCCTTACTGTTTCCTCCACCAAATTTCTGTGCCAATGCAGCCTTGCTGTCGATTGGTTTTTTTTCTGGTGCCGGTTTTTGATGGGAATAATTCTGTTTCTGCTGTGGAGCACGTTGTCCCGGTTCATTCACTTTCATTGAAAGCGATATCCGTTTAAGAGCCGCATCTACGGTCATAACTTTTACTTTTACTACCTGACCAACTTTCACCACCTTTTTCGGATCGGTAACAAATGTATCAGCAAGCTCCGAAATATGCACAAGCCCGTCCTGATGAACACCTATATCTACAAATGCCCCAAAATTGGTCACGTTGGTCACTGTACCTTCAAGAAGCATTCCCTCTTTTAAGTCTGCAAGCCCGGTAACGGCATCATTAAAATGTGCATAACGGAACTCAGCTCTGGGGTCACGGCCCGGTTTTTCAAGTTCGGAGAGAATATCTTCAATGGTAGGAAGACCGACATCTTCAGTAATAAATTTTTTCTTATCAATCGTCCTTATAAGTGCCGTATTCCCAATTAGTTGATGGATCGTTGTATTCATCGTTGATGCCATCTGCTCAACAAGTTTATACCGTTCCGGATGAACCGCCGAATTATCAAGCGGATCCTTCGCACCGGGAATCCTGAGGAATCCGGCGGCAAGCTGGAACTTCTTTTCGCCAAATCCGGGAACTTTCATCAGTGATGCACGCGATTCAAATGCACCATTATGATTACGGTACGAAACAATATTTGATGCGATAAGCCGGTTGAGTCCCGAAACATATTTTAACAACTCTTCGGACGCCAGATTTACATCAACACCAACCCTGTTTACACAGCTCTCAACCGTTTCATCAAGGGATTCCTTCAGTTTTGTCTGATTTACATCATGCTGATACTGACCAACACCAATCGATTTCGGATCGATTTTCACAAGCTCCGAGAGCGGGTCCTGAAGTCTCCGTGCAATAGAGATTGCGCCACGCACGGTCAGGTCAAGATCAGGAAACTCCTTAATAGCAACATCTGAAGCACTGTATACGCTAGCGCCAGCTTCACTTACGACAATGCTTACCGGACGTTTTTCTGAAGGCAGATCCTTTATCACGCTCTTTACAAGATCATCCGTCTCCCTGCTTGCAGTACCATTACCTATCGCTATCAATTTGATATCATATTTGAGAATATATTTAGCAATTTTTTCTTTGGCTTCTTCGGTTTGCTTCTGCGGTTCATGAGGATAGATAGTTGTGTTTTCGATAAATTTACCGGTATCATCAACCACTGCAATCTTACATCCCGTACGAAAACCCGGATCAACACCCAGAACAGCCTTTCGCCCTGCAGGAGCACTGAGCAATAGAGCCTCAAGATTCTCCGAAAACACACTGATAGCTTCAGAATCACTTCGGTCGCGGGTGTCTTTGCGAACCTCAGTTTCTGTTGCAGGAAGCAGCAGCCGGTCCAGACAATCTTTCACTGTGAGCTGCAGCAGATCGGCAGTGCCACTGTTAGGATTTTTTATCAGCAGTGATGACAGGTGACTCAGCGCTGAGGATTCAGGGATTTCTAGACTCAACCGCAAAACTTTTTCCCGCTCCCCGCGAAGAATTGCCAGTAAACGGTGTGATGGAATCGATGCTACCTTTTCTTTGAAATTGTAGTACATCTCAAATTTTGTTTTCTGCCCCTCAAACTCCTTTTTGACCACACTGATGAGAATGCCATCCTGGAACGCTAACTCTCTCATCCACTTACGGTTGTCAGCATTATCGGAAAGCTCCTCAGCAAGGATATCGCAGGCGCCCTGAAGAGCCTTTTTCGCTGAATCGACCTCCTTTTCGGGGTTGAGAAAGGGTGTTGCAAGTGCAATCAGATCAGCATTACTGTCGGTACAATCTACTAGTAGTTTTGAGAGCGGTTCAAGACCAGCTTCACGTGCTTTTGATGCACGTGTTGTCCTTTTTGGCTTATAAGGAAGATAGAGATCTTCAAGTTCAGTCTTGCTCAGTGTCTCATTAATTTTCTTTTCAAGCTCGGGTGTCATTTTACCCTGAGAGACTATACTTTCAATTATTGCAGTTCTTCGCTCATCTAACTCTTTGTAATACTCATATTTATGAAGAAGATCACGGATCTGGATTTCATCGAGTGAACCTGTTCGTTCTTTACGATACCGGGCAATAAACGGCACCGTAGCCCCTTCATCAAACAGTGCCAGAGTGTTTTCAACCTGAAAGGGCTGAAAATTAAAATCAATGATAAGCTGCGAGGCGATATTCATACAATGGTTCCTTTAGATGATAAAAAAGTTTAATTCGCTAAAATTCAATTGTTTAAATACATTGAGCATAACTGATCTTCAATGAAAACAGAATATTATTTGTAATCTGGAATGAAGAAACGTTTTAAAGTACTCCTGTATCACTATCCATTTATACTGTTTTAGAAAGATACTAAAAAGAATATTCCATATCCAGATCAGAAAATTTAAATATGGGTATACCCTTGAGTGGTGCTAATAACATTGTTAAAAAAATAAACCATGCTCCGCAGAATACGCAAACCGCCTCTCTCCCCAGCCCTCTCTCCACTCGTGGAGAAAGGGAGCAGGAAACTGCAATTTTCTTTTCTTCCCCCTCTCCATTTCCAATGGAGAGGGGGACAGAGGCGTTGCACTGAGCGTAGTCAAATGTGGGGTGAGGCGACATGCGAATATTTGAGTTTTCTCAATAAAGTGAATACCCATATACTTATATAAATGTTCCAAACTGTAAATATACAGGTTGTTTCTTACACCCCGTACTTAATCAGATATTCATTAGAAATCGATTTGAAAGAGACTTTTTTGGTACTGTTATACAACCTGAATACAATCCCTTCCTGCGGTACTGATGGATTTAGTGGGCTCGGTCCATTTGCCATCTTCAGCAGCTGATCCACCGTGTGATCGAGAATAAAATTATCATCAATGATCGGTACTGTTTTCATCCCCAGCTCTGCAACAAATCGCTTCATCTCTTCAAGACCAAGATATTCTGCTTTTGCAATATCAATGACATAAAAAACATAAATATCCTGACCTTTTATCCGTTGACGGTTATCCTGGATACTTTCACCGATACACTCACCCTGAATCGCAAATCCATCAGGCAGCTTTTCCTTAAGATTGTAGTGATTGGCAATTCTCCACATCACATTTTTATCATCTTCGATATAATTCAACGTTCTTCCGCATACATTGAATTCATTTTCGTATTTAAAAATGGTCGTTGATGTACCATCAAGTTTACTTGTGATATACAACCGTTTTCCCCGCAGTTTTTCGAGCAGTTCGGGAATACTTTGAATGCGCTCTTCATCAGTTTTAGGAATGAAACCCGGAATATACCCCTTGGATTCACCACTAATACTTGCCGGGAGCGGTGGATCAAATTTGTAAACGCCGATTGTATCAGTGAGATCGATCCCTGGTTCTGTAGCTGTGATTTCCGGAAAATCGGATAGTGGCTTAAGAAGTCCCTGACTTACCTGACCCCGCAAGCGGATCGTTTTAAGCCGCCACCCCTCGACCAGTTTACCATCATCGGTAATTGTCTGCTTAGGTTTTTGACCTTTGGAGAGAAACTCAAACTGACTGGTAACCGGCAGAAGACTGTCGATTTCAAAATAGATGGCAAGATCGCCAGCTTTAAACTGGCCTTTTTTTATAACCACCCACCATCCAAGTACTCTGGCTTTTTCAATCTGATCAGCCCCTTCAATGGGCTGAACTTCTTCTATTTTTTGGATTGATGCAAGTTTTCTCATTTATTTAACCCCAGGGTTTTGCATTTTTATTTTCATTTCTCATAGATAAGCAATTTCGGAAAATTTTTATCAATTAATATACCATTTTTATGCCGTTATTAAAATATCTGACCTCATTTTGCCCACAAAATTATTTTCTATAAATGATTTGATTTAGCGTACGCAATAACGTACATTTAATGATGGAGGTAGCATTATGAAACCAATTTCTGCAACTGAAGCTCGGAAAAAACTATATAGCCTTCTGGATGAAGCAAACGATTCGCACACACCTATCCTGATTGAAGGGAAACGAGGTGGTGCTGTACTGATCGGAGAAGATGATTGGGCAGCAATTGAAGAGACATTGTTTCTAACTTCAATACCAGGTATGAGAGAATCCATTAAAGAGGGGTTGAAGACTCCACTTCATAAAACCAGTACAGAATTAAAATGGTAAAGTGGACACTTTATTTTACTAAGCAAGCACAAAAGGATGCTAAAAAGCTTTCGGCTGCAGGGCTTAAAAAACAAGCAGAACGTTTGCTTTCCATTTTAGAAAAAAGCCCATATCAAAACCCACCTAAATATGAAAAATTAGTTGGGGATTTGTCCGGAGCAATATCCAGACGTATCAATATTCAGCATCGATTGATCTATCAGATTCTCGAGAATGAAAATGCTGTTAAAATTATTCGAATGTGGACACATTACGAGTAATTATTTATATCGCAGCGCTGGATGTTATTTCAAATGAACGCTATTTTTATCTTTTGAAAACGTACAAACAAACTCGACTAGTGTGGGTTCTGTTGCAAGGTGAGATTTAGCACCAAAATTCCATTTACCGATTTCTTCAAGTAATTTTTTCCCAGTCGATTCCATATTGATGCTTTTAATCATTGTTGCATTTCCTACCGTACCATCCGTTTTTATCCAAAACGTAACATGTGCAGCACGCTGATCTGCATTAAACGAATTCTGATTTCTTATGAATTGGTCAAGATAATGATACAGAATATTCCAGACTTCACTACTATCACGTCCAGCAGAGATTGAACAATAATCACCATTTATCAGAATTTTGTTGAAAAACCTGGACAATTTAAACTCAGGTGTAAACCTTGCACTATCACCAGGTTTAACAACTCTTTGTAAGTGGATGCCAGTTAAGAGGTTGTCCAAAGCAGATGTATTATATGCTGAATCATTATTTTTTAATGAAACCGTACCATATTCATCTACAACAATAGATCTGCTGATAGATGATCCTTGACTTTCATTCTGAATCTTGGCAAATGCATATATAAGAGATGCTCTAATTCGATCATTTATTTCCATAGTGGAACGAACCGATATCGAATCATCAAGGATTTTTTTAAATTTGGTATATACTGCTCTTCTATACATGACACCACCGATTCCATCAAATATTTGACTTATATTTTCGGCAAATGTTTGTGTGTCATCTTTGATATCCGACGATGCTTCATGTGTACGAATAAATGTAATGATTTTCTCTTTTTTTAAACAATCATAGACATCCAACTCGACGGTTGACTGACATTGCCACTCAGGATTTCCATCAGTCACATTCAAGATAACAGAACTCCCAATACCACTTGAACTCATTCCTCCAACACCAACACCTCCAGCGATAAAGGTACTGCTACCAGACAAATCATATCCAGTCCACTTAGAAAAAACTTTATCTCCCGCAAGTCCATAAACGGACTTTCTTTTGTAATTAACTATAATCAAAATATCTGCTACTTCTGAAAGAGTTTCCAATGATTCACTATAACGAAAATTGCGATTAATATTTTTTAGCCAGGAAGGTACAGATATATTAATATGGTATTCTGCACATTTCCCGCTTAAAAGATTAATTAATGATTCTCTTAATGTGATAATCTCTTCTTGAGCAACGGAATTATTAATATTGTTGTAAACCTCTACTTTCTTATGTTTAAATGGATTAAAAGCTGAAATGTTGATTGCAAAAACAAGTATTACTATAAAAACCCGAAAAAGTAACATGTATTAACCCTTCTTTTTTTGCATAAATATAATCAAAATCCAGGTTTATGGAAAATAAATTATAATCGACTATGGTACTAGTTGGTTCGTTTTTTGCCTATTAATGAT
>JBNKZD010000124.1:0-12400 GCA_050301235.1 Chitinispirillaceae bacterium
TTTTCGAAATTATTATTTGATGGTTGGAGTTTATAGTGAAGTTACATGACTTATTGCACAGCTCAGGAATAGAGATCGTAGATCAGGGCGGAAGTGGTGATCCTGAGGTTAGTGATATTTTTTATGACTCCAGGAAAATTACTCCAGGTTCGCTCTATATTGCCATTCCCGGAACAAAAAATGATGGTGATGCATATATTAATGATGCTATTGCAAAGGGGGCTGTGGCAGTTATCTCAGAAAAAAAACATCCGGAGCTGTCACTTCCATGGCTTGCTGTCAAAAATGCGCGAAAAGTCTGCGGGATTGCAGGAAAAACACTGTGGAATTTTGATCAGGATAAGGTTCTGCTTGCAGGTGTAACTGGTACAAATGGTAAAACGACAGTTGCTCATTTACTTCAGGCGTTGTTTCAGTCCAGATTTGGTGAAGAACAGGTATGGATGTTTGGAACTATTGACTATCATATTGGTTCAATCAGAAAACCTGCATCGAATACAACACCTGAAGCACTCGATATTTACCGCTTTTCAAAAGAAACCGGAAAGTTTCCTTCGTCGGTTGTTATGGAAGTGTCTTCCCATTCTCTTGCTCTTGATAGAGTCGCGGGGTTGGAATTTGATGTTGCTATCTGGACAAATCTTACTCAGGATCATCTGGATTTCCATAAAGACATGGAATCGTATTATAATGCTAAAAAAACACTGTTTACAAATTATCTGAAAAATGGTGGAAAAGCTGTTGTAAATATTGATGATCCCTGGGGTGAACGACTGGTCACAGAACTTAAAGGGCCCGTTGTAACATATGGTGAACATGAAAAAGCCAATGTCCGTTGCACAAAATGGAACTGTAACTGGGATGGTACTGAAATCGAGCTTGTGATGTCCGGAAATATGGTAATCTGTAAATCAAAACTTTGCGGTTTTTTCAATGTATACAATATGACTGCAGTTGCGGCAGCCGGCGTTGCCTGTGGGTTCAATCTTGATGAAGTAGCCGGAGTATTGAACCGCATACCAATTGTTAATGGGCGCATGGATCGCGTTCCACTCGATGCTCCCTTTGCAGTTGTCGTTGATTATGCACATACACCTGATGCGCTGATCAACGTACTGAAAACTGCCAGAACGTTGACAAAAAACAGGCTGATCTGTGTTTTCGGGTGTGGGGGAGACCGGGACCGGACAAAGCGGCCGATCATGGGTGGTGCAGTGGCCGAATTTGCCGATGATGCAATAGTGACATCTGATAATCCCCGGTCCGAGCGACCGGAACGTATCATAGAAGAGATTCTGACCGGTATACCACTCGATTTTCCTCACCGTCCGATTGCAGACCGAAGGGATGCGATACGTGCTGCTATGAAATCTGCCGGTGAAGGAGATTGTATTGTTATCGCAGGCAAAGGTCACGAAACATACCAGGAAGTCAGTGGAGTCAAATCTCATTTTGATGATAAAGAAATTGTGGTTGAAATATTTGAAGATTTAAAAAAGGGTGCAGTATGAAATGCAATTGTGAAAGTCATAACGATGTAAAAAGGCTTTCCCTTGGCGATTTTGTCAAGTGGACCGGTGGTACTGCACAATTTTCTGAGCGCGCGAAAAAAGCGACTTTAGGAAATGTTGTTAATGATTCGCGCATGGTGCAGAGTGGTGATGTTTTTGTCGCACTGAAAACAGAAAAAGATAATGGTCACAAATACGTAAAAACAGCACTGAAAGCTGGAGCATCTGCAGCAGTTATAGAGAAAAAACAACTGCAGCAGTTTTCTGTGGCAGATCAGAAGAAATGTATTTGTGTTACTAATCCATTGAAAGCTGTTTCAAAGGCTGCTGCAGCCTATCGTAAAGAGTTAGGAATTCTTTTTATTGGTGTTACCGGTTCAAGTGGTAAAACTACAACTCGTAGTTTTATATCATCTGTCCTGAAAAAGAAAATTTGCGTAAGTGAGACATGGGGAAACTGGAACAATCATATCGGAGTTCCTCTGAGTATTTTAAAGTTTACCGGCGATGAGTGGGCCGGAGTAATAGAGATGGGTGCAAATCATGTCGGAGAGATTCACGATCTGTCGATGATTGCCCGACCTGATATTTCAATTATTACAAATATCGGATATGCACATGTAGGATTGTTCGGGTCTCTGAAAGATACGACAAATGCCAAATTTGAGATTGCTGATGGATTAAGTAAAAAAGATGGATTCATGTTACTTAATGGTGATGATCAGCGTCTGGTTAAAGGTGCAAAGGAAAGGGATCTGCCTGCAGTGTTTTACGGCTATAGCAAACACTGTGGTGTACGTATGCAGAATGTAATTTACGATCGTGAAAACGGAATCTCCTTTGAAGTGCTTGGTATTCAATACAAGTTAAATCTTCCGGGAAGACATTTTATTTACAGTGCCTTGCCTGCAATTTATCTGGGGCTCAAATGTGGCGTTCCGGAACAGCAGATTTATGATGCAATTGCAGAGCAGAAACCGGTGTCCATGCGTGGGACAGTAGAGATTAAGAATGGTGTTGGATTTATTGTAGATTGTTACAATGCAAATCCCTCATCGATGAAAAGTGCACTTGAATATCTCTGCGATTATGCAAAGGAAAAAAACAGGTGTGCAGTAATTGGCGATATGCTCGAATTGGGTGGGTATTCCCGTCGTCTTCATAAGCAACTAGGTGAGCAGATTGCGGCCTCTGAGGTTGGTAAATTGATAACTGTTGGCACCTTTGCAGATGTGATAGCGGACGCTGCAGTTGCTTTTGGTTTAAGAAAAGAAAATGTTATTGTATGTCAAAATTCCGATATGGCAGCAGAAACTGCAAAGACATTTTTTAAACCAAGTGAAGTAGTGCTGTTAAAAGGGTCGCGAGGGGTACACCTGGAAACTGTTTTTGAAAAATTTTAATATGAATAATACAACATTTGACATGAAAACCACATTTCCTTCGAAGGTAGCCATAATTGGTGCTGCACGAAGTGGACTTGCTGCCGCCGAATTTTTTAACAGAAAAAAAGTCGCGGTTTTTATCAGCGACAGCTGCAGTGAAATGCAACTGCGAACATCACTGAGCTCTCGTGGACTCGATGGACTGCAATTCGAAGCCGGTTGTCATACGGAAAAGGTACTTGAAGCTGATTTGATTATTCTTTCCCCTGGTGTTCCATCAGATATTGAAATTCTTAAGAAAGCAAGAGGCAAAGGTGTTCCTATCTGGTCGGAGATGGAGCTGGGATTTCGTGCAAGTCGTGCACCATTTTATGCTGTTACCGGTTCGACAGGGAAAAGCACCACCGTTTCGTTGATTGGTGAAGCGATAAAGGAGAGTGGAAGACAGACTGTTGTTGCAGGTAATATCGGTATTCCGGTGATCAGTCAGGTTGAAGGACTCGATGAGAATGCATGTGTTGTTGCAGAAGTATCCAGTTTTCAACTCGAAACCATTGAGCAATTTCACCCGAAAGTGGCTGCGATTGTTAATCTGATGAAAAATCATCTCGATCGATACACATCAGAGAGTGATTATTATAATGCTAAGAAGTGTATCGCAGAAAATATGACTAAAAATGAATATGTGGTTGTTAATGCAACAGATCCACTGCTTATGGAGTGGGCTCAGCAGATACACTCACGTGTCAGTCTTATTTTCGCAGGTACTGATATTGCAAATGAAAATTGTTTCTGGGTTGATGGCTCCTCAATTCGTTACCGTTTTAATGGCAGATCGGGAAGAATGCTCAATACGGATGATATGAAGATTAAAGGGTATCACAATCATTTAAACGCATGTATTGCTGCAGCAGTTGCAAAAGCCTCCGGTGCGGATGATACCTCCATTGAAAGGGGAATATGTTCATTCAAAGGGCTTGAGCACCGTCTTGAGTTTGTAGAGCAGGTAAACGGGGTTGGCTGGTATAATGATTCAAAATCAACAACCGCCGAATCTATAACAGCCGCAGTTTCTGCATTTGAACATATATATCTTATTGCTGGTGGACGGGACAAGGGGTGTGAATTTGAGGCTGTAAGTGAAGCTCTTAAAAAACATGTCAGAGCGGTATATCTTATTGGTGAAGCTGCACAGCGGATTAAATCTGTATGGGATGGAATTGTACCAATTCATTTGTCGCCATCTCTTGAGGATGCTGTAAACGCGATTCATTCTGTTGCAAAAAGTGGTGAAGTAGTTGTCATGTCTCCTGGCTGCTCAAGTTTTGACATGTTCAAAAACTATGAGCAGCGTGGTGCTATTTTCAGAATGCTTGTCAAAAAACTTCCGGGAGAACATCAATGCTGAAAAACAGAATGGCTCAGGTTGATATGGGACTTTTTGCTGCAGTGCTGTTACTTCTGGGGTTTGGCATAGTGCTGGTTTATAGTTCATCATTTGCAGTTGCTGAGCATAAGTTCGGCGGGGCGGATTTTTTTCTGGTCAGACAATCAGTTCGTGCGCTGCTGGCACTTACTGGTTTTATGCTTTTTATCAATATCGATTATCATGTATGGGGAAAACTCGGGAATCTTATTTATGTTTTTGCGCTGGTGCTCTTAGGTATAGTGCTACTCTTGCCCGATACCAGCGTAGTAAATGGTGCAAAGCGATGGTTAGCGATCGGACCTGTGTCATTTCAGGTATCTGATTTTGCACGTATGGCTCTCATACTTGTGATAGCAAGAAACTGTGAGAATGCAGGAAGTCAGATTCGGGAATGGAAAGTATTTGTTAAAAATTGCATTTTAATAGGTATCGCATGTGGAATGATTCTACTCGAACCTAATTTTTCAACCGCACTGATTCTTGGAACAATAGGTCTGTCGATGATGTTTCTTTCGGGAGCAAAATTTGCACATATTGCATCACTGGCATTGTCATTTGTTCCAATTGCAATATATCTGGTACTTGGGACTCCCTACCGGCGGGCTCGATGGTTAGGGTATGTCAATATGGCAGAGAAAAAGGAAAGCATTGGTTATCAGGCATATCAATCGTTGATTGGACTTGGAAACGGTGGGTTATTTGGAGTTGGACTTGGAAAAGGTGAACAAAAGTTCTTTTATCTACCGGAACCGCATACCGATTTTGCGATATCGATTATGGGTGAAGAGATCGGGTTTATTGGACTGATGATAGTTGGAGCATTGTTTGTGTTTGTAATTTACAGGGGAATGCGGATTTCTCTACAGGCATCCGATAAATTAGGGCAGATAATGGCTTTTGGTTTTACTCTGGTTATCGCTCTGTATGGTTTGATGCACGCATTTGTTGGCACTGGGTTGATTCCGACAACAGGGATTCCACTTCCATTTCTGAGCTATGGTGGGATGAGTCTGGTGTTCATGATGAGCAGTATGGGTATTGTACTCAACATTTCAAGTAAAACCCGGCCGCTTGCAGAGGTACAGAAAGCATTCAAGGGGGAACGTATCTCCCGGATTCGTGAAAGTAAGGCAGCATGATGATACAGTCTTTATGTAAACCGTTTATTAAAAGAATTCACTTTCTGGGTATTGGTGGTGCCGGGATGAGTCCACTTGCTGAACTCATGAGTACCCTGGGGTATGATGTAAGCGGAAGCGACCGCAGTCAATCTTCAGCATCCAGAAATCTTGAAAAGTGTGGTATACGGATACAATACAGTCATACTCCGGATTTTATCAGTGATGCCGATCTGGTTGTTTATTCCAGTGCAGTTCGCGAAGATAATCCTGAACGCGTTTATGCAAAGAAAAATGGGATCAGAGTTATGCGCCGTGCAGAATTTCTCGGTGAGATCATGCGTATGTATTTTACTGTGTGTATATCTGGAACACATGGGAAAACAACTACAACCTCACTTACTGGTACCATCCTCATGAATGCCGGGCTGGATCCGACTATTCTTGTTGGTGGAATGTTAAAAGAAAAGGAATCACATGCGGTAATTGGTCAAAGTTCACTTTTAATTGCTGAAGCTGATGAGTATGACAGATCGTTTCTGGCAATGTATCCGACCATTGCTGTTATAACCAACGTTGATGCAGATCATCTTGAGTGTTACGGTACCTTTGATGCCATCTGTGATGCGTTTGTTGAATTTACAAAAAAAATACCTTTCTATGGAGCGGTCATTGCATGCAGCGATGATCCTGGTGTTCGTCGGATTCTTCCAAGGATTGAGGCCAGAACTATAACTTACGGACTTGAAGGTGACGCTGATTTCAGAGCTGCTGAGATTCGTTATGTAAATGGAATGCCGCAGTTCAATGTGCTCTTCAAGGGGAAAGATCTGGGAAAAGTACATCTTGGAATACCTGGAGTTCACAATGTACTTAATGCTCTTGCTGCGATAGCCTGCGCAGTGGAAATGGATATTTCGGTAGACAAGATCGCATCAGGGGTATTGTCATTTACGGGAGTTAGAAGACGTTTTGAGATTATTTCAAATCATAACGGTATTACAGTTGTCGATGATTATGCACACCATCCAAATGAAATCAGGGCAACGCTTGCAGCTGCCCGAAAATGCTCATACTCCAGAGTTATTGCTGTGTTTCAACCGCATCTGTACTCCCGGACAATGCAGTTTATGGATGATTTTGCTGAAGTATTACATATTGCAGATATTGTTATTGTAACAGAAATATATAAAGCACGAGAAGATGTAGTTCCTGGAGTTACTGCTGCGACAATTGTGGAGCAGATCAATAAAATATCAGCTGGTAAAGCCTCCTTTATCCCTGAACCGAAAAGTATACCTGCCACATTAAAAGGTGTAGTAACAAATGGTGATGGCGTCATTTTTATGGGTGCTGGAGACATTTGGGAATGTGCAGCAGCGCTAAAAGAGGCAGTTGAGAATGGCTAAACGGGTCGGAGCTAACCGCAAGCGTACAGCGGTAAGTAGAAAAAAGAAAATCGGGTCCGGTATCAAAATGGGGATCAGGAAATTTTTTATTGGATCGGTGGTACTTGCCGGTGTGATCGCAACGTTAATCGGAGGGAAAGTTGGTTACGTTCATTTAAAAAAATATATAGATAATTCAACGATGCTTTCGGTGAAATCAATTGTAGTCGAAGGTGCCATGCTTTCTGCAAAAGATTCGCTTATTGCACGATGTGGACTTGCATCAGGTATGAAACTGTACGAGATTGCTGAAAAAAAGATCAACGAGGCTGTCAGCTGTGATGTGTGGATTGATAACATTAAAATAAAGAAATATCTGAACGGTTTTGTTTATCTGAAAATTCACGAACGGAAACCTGTTGCGGTTGTTAATGTTGGAGAGATTATGCTGGTAGATAAAAATGGCGTTTTGTTACCGTTCAGATCACAGATGACGCTTGATATGCCGATCATTTCAGGATTGAAAGACAGCACCGGAGAAAATAAAATCAGAATTTTGAAAAGAAGTGATCTTGATAAACTGCAACAATTTATTGCACAGATACAAAAAATTGATGAATTCAATTCGGTTGTATCACAGGTAGATTTTTCCAGAAATGACAGGGTACGTTTAGCCTGCCGATCATCAAAGATAGTTGTAGAAACAATAATAGAGCACGCCGGGAGTACATTTGAAAAACTCCGATACATAGAAAACTCCTTAACTGGAGATAATGGTAAACCGGCTCATATTAATATGATGTATGATGATATTGCTTTTGTAATACAGGATGAAACGGTCAAAGACGTCGTTCTCAAAGCTGTGAATGATTAGAAGACGAAAAGACTAAAGGAGTTGATATGGAAGATAATGTTTTTGTAGGGTTGGATATCGGAACGACGAAAATCGCCTGTATCATTTCAGAGCTCGATTCCAGCGGGGAATTGAAACTGATTGGTGTGGGAGTGAGTCCATCCGACGGTCTTCGTAAAGGGGTTGTTGTCAATATTGACAAGACAGTCCGTTCGATTCAGAAAGCTGTTGAGGAAGCTGAATTGATGGCAGGTGTTGATGTTGACGCTGTATGGGTGGGTATTGCCGGGGATCATATCCGCGCAATTAACAGCAGAGGCGTTGTGGCCATATCTCGCGATGATAATGAAATTACCGAAATGGATGTGCTCAGAGCGATCGATGCCGCTAAGGCTGTTTCGATCCCAATGGATCGCGAAATTCTTCATGTGATCCCACAGGAATTTGTTGTGGACGACCAGAAGGGTATCAAGGATCCGATTGGCATGTGCGGCGTACGTCTGGAGACTCAGGTGCATATTATTACCGGAGCTGTAACCAGTGCACAGAATATTTATAAAAGTGTTGATAAAGCCGGCCTTAAGGTGATTGACCTTGTTCTTGAACCGCTTGCTTCATGCTATGCAGTTCTCGAGAAAGATGAAAAAGAACTTGGAGTGGCACTTGTCGATATGGGTGGCGGTACTACCGATATTGCAATCTATTTTGATGAAAGTATCAGACATACAGCAGTCGTTGGGCTTGGTGGCAAAAATGTTACAAGTGATATTGCTATCGGGATAAGGACTCCTATTGAGAGAGCAGAAGAGATCAAGAAACAGTATGGTTGTTCCTATTCACCACTTGTAAAAAACAATGAATTTATCAGTGTCCCGGGCGTTGGAGGGAGAGAGCAGCGTGAAGTTTCACGGGCAGTACTTTCATCAATTATTGAACCCCGTATGGAAGAAATTCTTTCATTGACATTACGTGAGATTAAAAGAACCGAGTATGCTGATATGCTCGGAGCCGGAGTAGTGCTTACCGGTGGTGGTTCCCTCATGGATGGTGTTCAGGAGCTTGCGGAAAAAGTATTTGAAATGCCAGTCAAACTTGGTGTGCCATCCGGTTTTGGTGGTCTTACCGAAGCTGCAAAATCGCCAATACATGCAACTGGTGTCGGTTTGTGTATGTATGGAATGGAGCAATCTAAAAACCGTAAAGGGAAGAAAACACTGAGCGGTGATGATAATTTCAAAAAAATATTTGATAGAATGAAAACATGGGTAAAGGAATTCTTTTGATGAAAAATAAAACTGAAATACTGGAAACAAAACTTTTTAACTCAATTGGAGGAGGGTTCTATGGTTTTTTCACTAGATGAATCTTTTAACGCCGTTGCAAAAATGAAAGTCATTGGTGTTGGTGGAGCTGGTGGCAATGCTGTAAACCGAATGATCAATGCCGGCCTTGAAGGAGTCGAATTTATTGCAGTCAATACTGATGCGATGGCTCTTGATAACAACAAAGCATCACTTAGATTGCAGATTGGTGAGAGAATTACCAAAGGTCTTGGTGCCGGAGCTAACCCTGACGTAGGGCGAGCATCGATGGAAGAGGACCGCGAGAAGATTGCTGCGGTGCTTGAAGGTGCGGATATGGTCTTTATCACTGCTGGTATGGGTGGTGGAACAGGAACTGGTGGTGCACCGGTAGTTGCAGAAATTGCACAGGAGATGGGTATTCTCACTGTTGCAGTTGTTACGCGCCCTTTCCTTTTCGAAGGAAAAGTCCGGGATAAAAATGCCCGCAAGGGTATAGATGATCTGCGAAAGACTGTTGATACAATAATAGTAATTCCCAACCAGAAACTATTGTCAATCGTGGACAGAACTACATCGCTGATCGATGCATTTAAAACTGCTGATGATGTTTTGTATCAGGCAACAAAAGGTATTTCCGACCTTATATCAGTACATGGTCTTGTTAATCTCGACTTTGCAGATGTTAAAACAATCATGAAGGGTATGGGTGATGCCCTTATGGGTACCGGATACGCTGAAGGTGAAAATCGTGCTGCGATGGCTGCAGACAGCGCAATTCACAGTCCATTACTTGATGAAGTTTCGATTACAGGTGCACGTGGTATTCTTATCAACATTACTGGTGGTGAAGATATGACCCTGTACGATGTAAGCGATGCAACTCAGACTGTCTATGACGCTGTTGGTGAAGATTCTGATACCAATATCATTTTCGGTGCAGTTACCGATCACGCAATGAATGGGAAGATCAGGGTCACTGTCATTGCAACTGGTTTCAATGATGAGACAATTGAGAAGAAGGTTGAAAACAACAGTGCCTCAAAGCTACTCGTTAAATTGCCAACGCAGAAAAGGGAATCAGAAAAACCTGCTGAGCAGCTATCTTTTCCACTTACCATGCCTGGTAAAAAAGAGGTGAATCCGGATGCTCTCATTCCTGAAGAACCTCGTGTTGTCGAGTATGTGAATAAAACACAGGAAATGCCTAATGCGAATGTGGCAAGTGGGCTGGATATCCCATCAATTATCCGGCCGCGCGACGCTAAAGGTATGGAACGTGTGTATGTGTCAAAAGGAAGTGTCATCACTCAGTATGAGGATGATATGGATGTGCCAACATTTCTGCGTAAACAGATGCAGTAATTGCTGATCTGTTGTGAAATTATTGACATATCTTTCTTAGGGAGAATCTGTGGTTTTCGAGAGTACAGCTTTCGGTGGCTGAGGCTCTCGAAGCCACCTTTTAAGAATCCTTTTTAATGCTGTGCATTGAGTACAGGTTACCCCTTTATTCTCAAACGCACATCACTACATCGAAAGGCACTTTCTGTCATGAGTGAACTTGAAAACTCATTAGTTGATAAAGCTATCGCTATTCACAAGAAGATATTTCCATGTTCCCGAACCGAGAGTCTGGCTGATTGCTTTACCAGGTACGAAAACAAGCTCTTTTTCTGGTACAATACAGAAGATCAGAGCACGCATGTATTATATACCGAAGATCCTTGTATCGGTTGATTACAACAACTATTTGATAAAATAGATGCTTTTCAAGTAGAGATCTATTCCTTCGATGCTGTGGTCAATCTTTCGGAAACATTGAATGTTTCGATCGTATTTGCCGTACCTAATTCAGATAAACTGGTAATCCAGACCTCTCCGTTTTTTGCAATTTCAGATGGGTATACTGGAAGTGTATTCTCAAGAAGTCCCTTGATTATGCGCAGTGTTACAGCATGTGTAACAATAAGGACTTTTTTTCCCTGAAAATCCCTTATACAATCTTCAAAGAACGAATGGAGTCGATCAGCCATCATTTTGTATGATTCTCCGTTTGGAGGGACCCAGTTCCATCTTTTTGTCCGGTCATGTTCGTATCGTTTGTCGTTCTTGAGTTCAGCGTAACTTTTTCCCTGGAAAATACCAATGTCCTGCTCAATTAATCGTTTATCGGTCTGTACCGGAAGGGCATACTGGTTTGCAAATGCTTCGGCAGTCTGGGCCGCGCGTTTTAACGGCGATGAAATGATCATATCTATTGTGTGCTCGGAATGAAGCTGCCGGGCAATTAATGCGATATCATTTCTACCTTTTTCTGTAAGTGGATAATCAAGTTGACCAGCAAGCATATCAAGCCGGTTCGCTTCACTTTCTGCATGGCGGATAAAGAAAAGTTGTACCATTGTCTGAAATAAATCCTGTTTAATAAAGTAATTGTGATTGTTGAGTTAAATTAAAAGTGATACCATCATTCGACTTGTTTTTCTAAACGAAAATGTACATACTTCCTAACTGCTAAGCCGTTAAATGCAGATCCTCCGGATGAAATGTGGAGCCCAGAACTGCAAACCGGCGAAATCAATATAATTCGATTCCGTGTCTTGCACCAGCACCTTTATCAGTATCAATATGGGTTACCAATGTACCCTTCGACTTCGCTCTGGGTGCGATTTAGAGTCGTTTGTTGAGCGGTGGTCATTGAGCGGAGTCGAAATGAGTCGCAAACAAACAGGGTGTTTTGCAATTTCATCAAATTACTCCTGAAAATTTAAAAAAAACTTGCAATCGAAACAAAAATATATTATACTTGTTAATAGCAACTATTGCTACTAACAACGTTTCGGGCGATGGAATATGAACACTTCAATTACAGACCTTATTCATTCACTAAAACTAAAATGTGTTATGAGTGATGATCAGATTCGCAGTAAAACGCCACTTTCGCCATCTGAATACAGGGCTGTAGTGAGTTTGAAACCAGATGATCAGATTTCGTCGGCATCATTTTCGGAGCGTCTGGGTTTAAGTCCATCACGGGGTAGTCGCGTTATCGATAAGATGGTTGCAAATGGCTTCATCATGCGTGCCACACTTAAAGATGACCGACGCGCTCAGGTGATATCACTTGCACCAGAAGGGATCAATTTAAAAAAGAGGATCGATCAACTGATGTGTGAATGTGAAGAAAAAATCAAGAAACAGATGTCAGATGATGAATATAGCACTGTGGAATCATCACTGAAACGTCTGGTATCTATTTTGTAAAGAAAGTCGGGGTTGTATGAGCAGTATTAATGAAATTGATAAGAGGTATACAAAACTTGCCAAAACATCATGTTGTCTCTCCTGTGGTGGTGCAATCAATCATGGAAAACCTCAAAAAGGTGAGATTTGTATCGATCTTGGCAGTGGC
>JBNKZD010000125.1:0-3852 GCA_050301235.1 Chitinispirillaceae bacterium
TGCCGGGAACTTGTTTCTCAAATGGTGGAATATTTTTTCATTATCGCTTTGCTCGAAGAAAGGCTGGATCGCCGGGAGCGCGCGCTCCCTAAATGTGCTCATTGCAGCATTCATGGTGTGATAATAAAGAGGTATGGCGTAGACAACAAGGTCGGATCCAGCCATTTAGGGAAAAGTTCCATGGTCATATCGTCTTTGTTGAACACAATGACCGGGGGTTTTCGTTCAGCACGTGAAGCAACCGATGCAATTTTTGATGTTTTTCCCGCGCAGGTTCACGACGTCGACCGCAGCTACGGCATTGCGCTTCCCCTATACAAGATGAGTTCGGTTTTGCTCTGACCGCCAACACGAGGATTGGAGTTAATGGCAAGTATTTTCATTCTGTTCTCCTTTAATATCTGGAAATAATACGAAACAAGGGACGTGGAATTCAATGGTATTCCAACGTCCTTTTCCAGCAGTCGGTCATAAAAATATAAAAAAACAGCATAAAGTCAATAATTCAATATTATTCGAAAAATCATCTTTAAAGATTTTTTTAAAAAAGCCGATAATAGAATAGTGAAATGATGTTATGAAATTTCCGTAGGTGAACCCTCTTGAGGCGGCTAAACCAAGCGGATCTTATCTTTTATTCGAGTTTTTCTCGATCTGTCCCGTTGAGACGGTTTCTCCACCGAGTTCCGATCCCGAGAGACAGAATTTCCGCTTCGCTTCAATACCGAATGATCGAGATCTCTATTATGTTTTAACAATCAGTGGAAAATTCAAATTAAAATTGAGTAAGATGTTCATGTATTCATTTAGCAATACAACATCGTAATTTTTACAAATTTTAATACTTCAGCCATAGCGTACTAAATCTCAAAAAATAATACGGTAAGATAACATGCAGAATATGAATCCAACTAATAATAATTCCGAGAATATTATTAATGCCGCATATAAAGGCTATAAAGACGGAACAGTTAATTTCATTGGCGATCAAGTCGAAATCTTAACAGGCTATACCAAAGATGTCTTCAATACCAAAGAAAAGAAATGGCTCGACATCGTGATTGACGAAGATATGGCTTCAATGCAGGATACCTTTATAAATGCTTTAAAAGGCGACAAGAACTATATGAGAAAGTACCGTATCAGGAAAAAGAACGGAACCATTATCTGGATTCAGGAATGGGGTCAGATAGTATGTGACGATCAGAATGAAATCGAATATGTAACCGGTATTTTGCTGGACATTACGAAACAAAAAAAGATTGAGGAAGCAAATCTCAAAATAGAAGCATTAACAGGAAAATATCTCGTTTTTAATATAGACAACGATGAATATTGTATCAGTATCTCAAAAATAAGAGAGATAATCGGTGTAATGCCGATTACACCGATTCCCCAAACACCTCCTATTGTAAAAGGGGTTTTAAACCTCAGGGGAAAAGTGATTCCTGTGGTCGACTTGAGGCTCAGATTCGAAATGGAGGAAAAAGAGTATCAGGATCGAACTTGCATTATAGTTGTTGACATTGACGGTAATGATGGCCGGGTGATGGTCGGAATTGTTGTCGATACAGTTTCCGAGGTCAAGCATATCAAAGGGGAAGACATCGAAGATAAACCAAGCGGTCTTCAGTTCAACATGGACTATTTTATCCTTGGTATGGCCAAGATAAATGAGAGTATCATTACTATCCTGGACGTCGACAATATGTTTATTGACGAAGAAATGAGTTGGATAGCACAGGCCGCTTAACGGGTCTGTAGCATAAACAAACATCGCAACAGAAGTTCATCCGATATCGCGAATAAGCCAGAAAAACTGACAAATCAGTTCAAAAAATCGATCGGGTAACCCATCTGAGACGTTGTATTCGGCTTATTTGACAATATCGATCCTACAGAGTTCCTTTCTTTTTGTTCTATACGAACGCCAACCCAAATCGGTGGAACTTTAACAGGTTGTGAAATTTGGTATAACATCAAGATCTTGGTCTCCCACAACAAGTAGATGGATGTGGTTCGATGTGACAGTATAATTCAATATGACAAGACCATAACGCTTCTTTGATTAAAAAAAGCCACTGGGGCCACCTGCGGTGATCCTTTTCAAATTTGAGCAAAAACTATCTTTTATGACATCCGTGGGTTCTTTTTCCCATGAAGTCTTGAAGCCATTTCACTGGGGCAGAAAGGTATTTAAAGGGGGTTAAATCTGCATTTTATATTGTTGTTTTCGACTCTAAAAAGTGCGATTTAAGGCATTGTGAATTCAAATCATAAGTGCAACAAATTTGGTGATGAAGGATTGAGTTAACTGCAGTATGTTAAGTGATCCTTAAACCGCCAAGTAAAAGGAGCACTTATGAGAACATACACGCAGTTAACTCGAGGTAAACGATATCAAATTAGAGCACTTTTGAAAGCTGGTTTTTCAAAATCCGAGATGGCCTATTATCTCAGAGTGAATAAATCAACAATTAGCCGTGAAATCCGGCGCAACAGTGGTGATAAAGGCTATCGACCTCGCCAAGCTCACGAAAAAGCCTTAGCACGCCGATATGCCGCCGTTAAACGTATAAAAATGACTCCTGTTATGATTGAATTGATTGACCAATACATCCGTCAGGATTTTAGTCCGGAGCAAGTATCCGGCTTTTTGGATCGAGAATATGCAATCAAAATTAGTCACGAAACAATCTATAAGCATATTTGGTCTGATAAAAGGCACGGTGGCACCCTTTACAAGCACCTGCGGAGTTCAAACCGCAAATACAGAAAACGCTATGGGACCAAAGAACGTCGTGGCCGAATCCCCAGACAGGTCAGCATTGATCTGCGACCTGCCGTGGTTGATGCTAAAACCCGCATCGGAGACTGGGAGCTCGACACGATTACAGGTAAAAACAGCAAGGGGTATTTGATCACTGTTGTTGAACGGAAATCTAAACTGACCCTGATAAAGCGCGTACCTGACAGGCAGTCCGACCGAATTGCAAAAGCCGTCGTTCAATTGCTGCGGCCATTCAAAGACAAAGTCTTAACCATTACGGCCGACAATGGAAGAGAGTTCACACGGCATACAAAAATATCAAAGAGCTTAAAGGCCCAAGTCTATTTTGCTCACCCTTATCATGCGTGGGAGCGTGGCTTGAATGAAAATACGAATGGACTTCTTCGCCAATATTTCCCAAAGAAATTGGACTTTCGAAAAATCGATGATAAGAGTATTGAGCATGCTATGACACGACTAAATAACCGTCCCAGAAAAACACTGGCTTTTGCTACGCCTAATGATGTATTTTTTAATGATAAGAGAAACATGACAACCGTTGCACTTGTTAATTGAATCTACACATATTCAAAATATGATTTAAAGCTTAATTTTAATGAATCTTAATAGTTAGCTTGGCCAGACCCCATTGGCCACTTAACTCACATCAGCTTTCCGATTCTCTCGATTTTTTCCTTGATATCCTGTTTGAAATGATCGTTATCGGTAAGCGGCAATGCCTTTTTATACATTTCAAGAGCGGCGGGATATTGCATTTGCTCCGTTTTCAGTTGGGCATAGTGATACCAAACCTTAAAGGAGTCGTTGTCCATGGCCAGCGCCTTGGAAAGATAAAATTCCGAGAGATTGAGTAGGTTGACGTTTAAGCAAAATTCTCCCAGCCTGAAAAAAACTTCTTCCTCGCTCCCTAAAATCGAGATAAGTTTGATGATCTCTGCATTGTATTCCAACGTCCGGTCGGTCAATTTATATCCCGCCGTCGCTATGATATGGGGCATGGGGTGGTCCGGGAACGCTTCTACCGCTTTTTCGGCCAGACTCAATGTGCCTTGTACCCGCCC
>JBNKZD010000126.1:0-29172 GCA_050301235.1 Chitinispirillaceae bacterium
GTTGGAGGCGGCCTATCGCTTCTTCAATAACCTCTGATTGACTTTTGGAGACCTGTTGGCACCTCATGCACACAAAAGCTGTCTCGTTGCGCACGCCATGAGGAAGTTGTCATTATACATGACACTTCGGCCTTTGTCAATAATGCAGATAGTACCCCATAGAAGACAAAGTGTAGTCACAATATATAAAAATACTCTGAATAGTTATTTTGACTCCGCTCCCATGGTGAATAAATATAGTAATAGGGTAGATATTTTTAAATTCCATGTATTTTAGAAAATTTTTTTTGACAAATACGTTTTTTTGTATTTCGTGCAGGACTTTATACACATATACGTCTAAATTTAAACGGAAAAAATAAAAAAATGTCCACGAGTGATAACCGCACATCGTCTAAGAATTTCAACTGTCGGTAATCGGCTACAATGACGATCTCACGATATTTTTTTTATTATTTATCTCTTGAAAGGGGTATACCTATGTTTAAAAAAGTAGCTTTTACAGTCCTGTCCTGCTGTGTTCTTGTTATGGCTAACACAGATGCGCGTCTTTTTAATGAAAATGATCAGGAAGGCTGGATTGTGGTAACTTCTAACAGCTTTGTTATCGGAACTGCTGAAACCAATTTTAACATCCGTTTTTTTGGTGACAACGGAAGTCCCGCTGATTTCTCATACCGGGGATACCTCTGCAGAAATGCCGGTCAAGGATACCCGTCCTGTATGGAACAGAATCCCGATATCAGCGCAACTTCATATAAACTTTATGGAGAATTGTCAGCTTCCAATCCCGGGTTTAATCACATACTTGCAGCGGCTCTGGCAGCTCAGAACAAGGGTCAGATAACTGTTGTGCTTAGGCTCAAAGAAAATGCAACCGGTGCAGATGGAGAAGTCAGTTGGGAAATAGTAGCTATTGACAACGCTATGTAATATAACATTCTAAATACGCAAGCAGTTTTGGAGATACAACCATGAAAAATAACCTATTCTTATGGGGTACAGTGGTATGGTTTATTGTCTTTGCTACCAGTGGTTTTACAGACCCGATCAGCGAATATGAGAACTATCTGAACCGTAATCTATCCCAATTACATGTCATCACTTCTGAAACCGATGCACTGCATCTTGCGCAGATGATGGAATATAACCCATCCGAGGTGGAAGTTACCAGGCAGTTTACACCGGTAAGCGGAAAAGATACACCGGCAATGTCTGTGCGTCTGACCGCAGATCCGCGCTATACTGCTGATTTGTATATTCTTCCAGGAGTGGGCGACAATGATGTTTTGAGTAAACCACTTGTCATCGGGGATGCCTTCGATCCAAAGAACGATCGCGGTATAGAACAAGTCCTGGCCAGTGATCAGTACAATAATCTGGTAAGGGCGGGAACCTATCGACGGGTGACGATTCACAATATCACCTGTTTCAGTACGGAAGGAAGCTTTTCACGAGACAAAATTTTGCTATCGGTCCAAGTTGATAATAAAAAAGCATTCAACGTAACTCAGTTCGGTATGGATTCATACGATGGTCATAATACAGACTATATACGGGTAATAAACCGTTCCATATCCATGCAATACGGTCAGACTGTCACCATTAAACTCAAGGATATTGATCTTTTAGATGGTAATGATGATCTCGGAACACTTACTATAGATCAGAATACACCTTTGAGAAAATTTTATGAGGATCTGGAAAGTTTTAAAGGGTGGAATAATGTTTCTCCCTATCATTACGGAATTACCTACAGTGTCGAAGATGTTGATCCTGCTCAGGAGGCGCTTAATTATCCTTATTTACCGGGAAGAAAAAGAATCGATATCCATCGCCTGGTTGTTCATCAGCAGGAGGATGCTACAGGTGATGATGATGTCAGAATAACCATGCATGCAGATGGTATTCAGGTATATAGAAATTCCAGACAAATGGATGATCTGGATGAAATGCTCAGTGAAGACGGGGAGCATATCTGGACGCTGAATCAGTCGTATCAGTTTAGTACTTCTTTTTCGTTAAATATAATGGAGCTTGACCTGGATTTTGATGACAATCTTGGCACGATGAATCTGGATATATCTACTCCAACTCAAAAAAATTGCAGCTATGATTTTCAAGAGTCTGGGGCCTATTACACGCTCTATTACTCGGTAACAGATCTGGGTACCAACCGTCAGTTTACAGCTCCCCGCGAGATGGGGTATGATGTGTTCTTCATCGATTTTGCTCAGGGAGGTGGTGATATACGCAAAAATGCAAAACTGATGATGAAAGTATTACAGCAGGTGGAACATTGTGCACAGCCTTATGTAGTTGGCGGTATAAGTATGAGTGGTATCGTGGGAAGACTCGCACTGCTTTATTCTCTTCCTGCAAACAATACCACGAATACGACACTTTTGAATAAAGTTAAGGGTTTCCTGACGATCGATTCCCCGCACCAGGGTGCATCGATTGGTCAACTTCAAAAGCAGCTCTGGAGCATTCTCGCTCAGGACCCGATCATCAATGAAGTATCGAAACAGATTCAAAAAACCTATGCCCAGCTTAATGTTCCCGCAGCGCACCAGATGCTTTATGGCCATCATTATTACAATCCCACCAACGTAATGAAGGAATCGGAGGTGCACAGTAATTTCTACACCATGCTGAGAAACATGGGAGATTACAGAAATGATTTTCCGCTGGTCTCGATTGCGACATCAAATTTTTTCAATCCAAACCAGAATCTTGACAAGCAGGTTGTAAATGATGTACAGAGACTGCAGATCGATATCGCCGCCGGTGCGAGCTATTCCAAGACTCTTAAGGCGGGCGGAAGCGAAGATTATCAGAAATTTGAGCTGTTTCCTGGTTCTATTGGGGATTGGTACTACAACATCTATGACTTCGGTCAAGGTTCGGCGGAACACATGATCAGCCTTACCGGTACTGAAAAATTCAAAGGGACATTCATACCACTCCACTCTGCACTTGACCTGCGCGGTTTTGATGTACTGAATCCCGCTCTTGACCGTTCAATGGAGAACCTCAGACTGTACTCACCTTTTGATCGGACATTGTATCTGGACAAAGAGTTCAACGAATACCGTAACGACTACTCCGTCAATGGCAAGCGCTATCATCATATCTTTTTTGACTATCAGGTGATACAGAAACTTCAGTCCGGACTGGAATACATCGAACAGAAGTACCAGGAGCGCGTTACTGCGATGGATGGTGGATTGCCAAGAACAAGAATAGGTGTTAACGGAAATTTCGGATATCGTATCACCGGTCTTCCACTTTATCCTGCACCTGCCAGTTACACTATTGAGGTAACATCCGGAGACGGTTCTCAGCTAAATGGAATCAGTGCAACTATTAGTGAAAAAACGTTTGCTCTGGCCGGACGTAAATCACTCATTCATGTACAGAATATTGGGCAGAATGAGATTCTTGTTCTCTTCAACTCCCTGCAACGTCGGGTCCGGTTAACCTGGTATCCCAATTATATGTATGTTCCAGTCTACACAGAACAAGGACTGAGAATGGAGGGGCTTGGAGTCGATGTCAATAAAAGTATCGATATGTCCTATATTAACATGCTGCTTCTGAACGCTTCAGCGCGACAGGTAGTAACGGATGCGGGACTGCCCTATACATTTAAAAGTTTTACAACTAATAGTCCCTATTTTTATCGATTAACCAATTTTCCCACAGACTATACTCCTACAACAATCACCATTCAGCTTCAAGCGACAGATGGTCGTGTGCTGAGCGGGACAGCTCTTGCTGGCGGGAACAGCTATGAGCTAAGCGGATGGAATTATACAATCAGGATTCCCTATGCGGGACAGAGTCAGATCTATACAAAAATCACCGCAGAGGCAGGACGTGAATTTCAGGTGCAGTGGTGGGCCGATATGAGCGATGCTCCTGCATCTGGATCCGAAAACGACCCGCCGCCAGCAACACCACCAACAGGTGGTGGATCATCCTCAGGAACAGTTGCTGATGAGATCAATACGTTTACTGCGTTTGATGTTAACGGCAGTGTTACAGTGACCCTGCAGAATTTTCCCAATAGCTGGACGCCGAATGAAATTGTGGCCCAGATCCAGCCGGATGATGGAAGTGCCATGAGTGGAACTGCTACTGTTAATGGAAATAGCCACGTTCTCGACGGGTGGAGCCAGGACATGCATATCCTTTATAGTGGACAGCAATCCATTGATATCGATATTCAGGCAGATCAATTGCGACGGTATAAGATTCAATGGTGGGCACAATAAGAACTATTGTTTCTAACCCGTTATAAATACTATAAAAACGTATGCTTTACAAAAAAGTATACGTTTTTTTTAAAAACTGCATGTGGCCATGAATTAATTTGCTTTGGCCTATGAGAAGTTTTCGATCTTTTTTCAGCACGTTATTCCTGATTCTGGCTTGTGTTCAGGATCAGGGAATAATCTCTCCCGATAACAGTGATAATCTTATTCCACTTGCGACTTTCGGGGGACGGACCATTAATGAGGGTGATACGGCAATTGGTGCAAACCGGCTGATGAGGCTGGCAAATCCAAATATCGCACTGATGTGGCAATTTCTGGGAGTCACCAGGTTTATGTATACTGTGGAGGGCTCATCAGTACAGACCAGGGCGCCGTACACCTTCAGCGGAAAGCTACTTCTTCCCCCTCCTTCAGAAATTTACACCTCCTCAGAAGTGGCTCTGGGCACCTTTGTGTTATACAGTGATGTTAATCAAAACGGCATGATGGACAATGCCGTTCATCCGTCATTGCAGAAAGCCTATACCGATATCGACAGGCTTAACCAGCACTATCGACTATGCCTCGACTCTCTGTATGGAGTCTCTGTGAAGATGGAAAACTATGTAGACAGCAAGGACCGATTCTATGTCGATTTTAATTATACGATCATTCACGAGAATAACGGTCGTAAGGACACAATCTGGTATGGAGATACAATTTCTCATGTTAACCTGCGTGGAATACTGAAGACATGGTGCAAAGTACTGGCGAACGAAAATAAATGGGATGCATTCTTTTCGATAAGGAAAAGGGTACCATTCGATTATTTTGCTGATTATACTGATCCTGACTTTAAAACAGTTACCGAATATGCTTATAAGAGAATACTGTTTCCAGTCACTGGAAAAGAGCTTCTGTTCAAAAAAAGACTGATCGATGTTTTGCATGCACTGGTTGCACTTACCATAAAGAGTGATGCGGTGATGATGCAGGCTTATACAGAGGGGTGGATCAACTACCCGTTTGACAATTTCTTTGAACAGAATCAGGACTGGATGGCGGGTAGGTGTACCTGGTATCATGTTCTCTATCTACCCGATCAGAAAAGCCTTGATGAGCTCTTAGAGGCGGAAGCCAGAAGTTCGTTTGTCGTTCAGGGAAAAAGTAATCTGCATCCCGGATATAATCTTATAACCTCCGATAATCAGTATCGCTGCAGGGTACTGTCGTGGGCGGATTCGATCATTATTGAACTGGGTGAAAATGAGCTTCATTTCAACCATCCGTCAAAGCTTGAGTTACCCATAGAGCAATTTCAGGAAAAAGAGATAACCGAATCGGCGATGATTGATCTTGAAGGTGTCTATGAATATCGCCCATTTAAGCCAGCTGTTATCGTGTATGCAGATTCATCACTGTGGCTGCATGTTCCGGATCTCGGCTTGACACGATTGGTTCCAGCAGATTCCAGCACCTATTATTCACCCGCCTGCGATATTCAAATTGACGCAGTTATTATCGATGGTGTGTTCGAGAAAATATTCCTGTATTATAACCATGAAAGAATTGTGCTTATTCCTGGCGATGGGCCTGAAGAGCTTATTCAAGAGAAAAAACAAACGGTTTCGAATATTCTGTGTACACCGGTTAACACATCTTTAGATTCAACGCATAATTCTATTGCAGGATGCTATGCGTTCCAGGAAGACACAATCAGTGTGACCAATAAAACAGATTCAATTCTCGCCAATTTACCAGGGATGTGTCCGCAGGCTTTTTTTTCGGTTAACGATTCTTTGTTTGTAACCTTCAACAGTGATCTGCAGCTGCTATTTACCACAGATTCACTGGGAAAAGTGGGGGTAATTGTGAATCGCGGCGGATCTTCACGATTCTTTTCTGCTGTATCAATTCCACCATCTGATAATGACAGTAGCAGTGGTTCCTCATCAGCGGCTGCGCAACAACGTGCGAAAGAATTTTACATTTCAACCAGTATTTCGGACGTAAATAGATGAAACCGGATCTTCACTATCTTTTCACCACTTATGCTGATTATGTGTATCGAATCTGTTTGCGCTATTCACTCGATGAAGCTGAAGCTGAAGATCTGTCTCAGGATATATTCGTGAAGATCCACGATTCATTGCATTCATTCCGATCCGACTCGCGCATTTCCACCTGGATATATCGCATTGCAATCAATTACTGTATCGATAATCTCAGGAAGAACAAACGGCGGGAAGAGCTCAGCAGTCTACTCGATCCCGTAGTAGTAAGAAATCTGAATGATCACGAAGACAGTGCACTCGCATCGATTGCGCTAAAAAATATTCTGCGACAATTGAATCCGAAGGTGCGAAAAATTTTATTTCTTTCATGTGCTGAGGGGCTCAGTTACAGTGAAATAGCCGAAGTACTTGGAATGAGCAAGGCTGCGGTGGCCAAAACCGTGTCACGCAGTCTTGAAAAACTGCAATAAAAATTAAACTCCAGGGTGGTATAAATCGCATCTGGCTATTATTTTAATAAAAATGTCTACAACAGTATAAGACACTCGTCTAACATTAGATACCTATGGAAAAAGAACCACAACATAAAGGGAAAAAAATATCCCTCCGGATACTTGACCGATATTGTATTGGTGATCTTGAAGACCACGAAATCGATGTTCTTCAGAAATCGTTGGAAGACGATAGCGCTGCACAGGATTATGTGGCAAGATCCGGAGAGCGTGTCTCGCAAAGTAGCTTTACAGATCTGCAACAGCGGATAGCGAAAAAAAATGGTCCTTCCTTAAAGGAATTATTTTCAGACATGTTCTCCTCTGTGATGTTCAAACCGGCTGTGGGTGCTGTAGTGACCGTTCTTTTTGTGTTTGCGGGATTTGGCATTTTTCATCATATCGGTACTCATTCTCGCTACTCGTTTAAGGGAGATTACATGCACCTGACCCTTAACAGAAACGAAGAGCAGTTTGAATCCGGAGATATTATACCGGTCAGCGGTTCTGATACTGTATCATTTGACTATCGCGCACCGTCAGATATGTATGTCTGGTTCATCATTCGGGAAGATGAAAAGGATGCAGAACTAGTCAATGATAAACCGATGGTATGGAATGCAGCTGGAAAGACCCAACCTGCATCACAACAACTGGTTATGGAAGGAACATGGGGCAGGCAACAGCTTTGGGTTCTTTTCTCCCCGAAAGTTTTAAGTCCCCGGAAAGTTCACCACCTGATTGAAAAAGAAAGGAAAAGAGACGCTGTTGAGGTATTTTCTTTCTATTTTGTTAAAAAGAAAAATTAATCCATTTTTGCTGGTAGTGTTTTTTTTTCCGTATTGTGTATTTTCCACATCTTATGAGCGTGTTGGTATTTTCATCGGTTGTGATTATGGTATCAATGATGAAAGGCCACTCAAATATGCCTCCCGAGATGCTCAACAGATGGCCCAGTTGATGCAAAAAAATGGTGGTATCTCGCATGATCGCAGTTATCTTCTGGTAAATTCTTCGCTGGAGGAAGTTACTGATGCGTTTCGCGAGATAGCCGGACGATTGAAAGAGATTCATCGGACAGGAAAACAGACATTTCTTTTTTTCTACTATTCCGGTCATGGAAGCTCCGATGCATTGCATATAAAAAACAAAAAATTCGAGAAAAATGAATTCAAGAAAGTATTCGAATCGCTTGAAAGTGATCTGAAAATTGCGATCATTGATGCATGTGAGTCAGGAGATTTCCTTCGCCAGAAAGGTGCCCGGCTTATCGATCACCATATCTTTAATCTGGAAGATAAATTAGACAAACGCGGTACAATGATCATCAGTTCCAGTTCACGAGGAGAAATGGCCCAGGAATCTGAGGAATATCGTGGAGCAGTCTTTACTTATCACCTTATGAATGGAATGCAAGGTCTGGCTGATTATAACAGCGATGGTAAAGTCGCTCTGATGGAACTCTTTAACTATGCAGGTGCATCCACGCGTATGGAACATAGTCGTAGTCAGTCTTTTCAGCAAAATCCCTCCTATGATTTTGATGTAGTAGGCAAAACCGATGTCATCATCGCCGATCTCAGCAAAAGCCGCACAAAACTTTTACTTTATGACATTCCTGCACGGTATATTGAAATCTATGATGAACTCAATCCCGAACTGACCACACGGGCATACTTGATCGGAAAAGACAGCATCTATTACCATCTTCCATCACGTAAATATGTTATCAAGTTTACAAAAAACAACAATGTTTTCATACGTCATATTGATCTGACCTGGGGTAAAAGTGCATCAGTTTCCGGTAATGACTTTATTTGCAGGCCAAATCTTTCTCTTTATTCGAAAGGTGGCGACAATAGCATCAACCTGAATTTTCACGGTTTTCAGGCGTCTTCGCGCATGTCAAAGTTGTTTGATGACACATACAGCATGTATTGGCTTCTGGGCTATGTGTTCCGAAACAGTATCACCAAGCAGACATTAAATCTGGGTTTTACCGAATTTACGTTAAACGGTAAGAATGTACCCCTGGTAAATGAGATAAGGGCTTTTCGTTTGTCGTATGAATATAAGTTTTCATTTTTCCGGTTTGTGTATGGTCAGTTTCTTGCAGGAGGAGATATATCCATTATTCGTGTTTACCAGAAAATATATGATCTTCGCGTACAACATGCTCCGTTGTATGTAGAAAATGCAGAGTTGCAACCTATCCGAACCGGGAAAACCAATGTTTTCCAACTATTGGTCCCTCTGGAACTCGAGATGTTTTTCCCTTTCAGCACATGGTTTTCGATATGGGGCAGTCCTGGTCTTCAGCGCTACCGTGATGCAGCACAATTTTCTACAAGATATAAGATACTCTTCGAACTGGGAGCATCGCTGGGATATCAGCTTTGACACTTGTACTGTTTTGCATACCTGAGTACCTGATATAAAAATTGCCCACTCATAATAGACCATTCCGCCCGAAATAGGTATCAAATGAGTAGATGTATGGCTTTCCAGGTTTGCACCATGTCCTCTTATTAGTTTTCGTATCGTATTGTAGTCCGGTTATACATGTAAAAACAAAGAGTAAAGAAAAAGATCTATTGGATGTTGATAAGTGGTCGTGTTGTAAACAGGCGATATTACCGTATGACCTGAAAGCTTCTGGTGTATATTTTATTTTCAGCAGTTAACCTCAATACATATAGTCCTCTGGTACCTGGTATTCCATTATGGCCTTCACTCTTCCAGGAAAGCTCATGTTCTCCTTTGTCGTAAATGCCTTGTGACAACAATGCAATACACTTCCCGCTCAAGTCAAAGATCTTCCCTGAAACCATACCCGGTTTATCGATGTAAAAATTAAAAGAAAAGCCGTTTCGACCATTGTTCGTTATAGTCAACCATTTATCCGTAATACGGTCCTGGTTTGGCAGTAGCGTTATTACAGTCTGGTTTCTGGTAGTGATTTCAACGCAGACATAATCAGTACGCAGAATTTTTGTATTGTCTATTCCGGATATTCGCTTTGATTGCAAATGCAACTTGATCGCTACCTGATCATATCCATCATTTTTTGCGACTTCAAACATTTGCTTGACCTCAAGAGAATCATCAACTTCAATGACCGTCGTATCGGTTGCGTCTTTCGTGAATAATTTCCAGAAATTATGCCCTCTTTGTGGGGTGGAAATGCCTAACTGGAATGTATCAATACTTGAAACAACAGCTTCTCCATACCATCGAAATCGCACCTTCTCAAGGACATCCTGTTTCAACAGCGCATTCAAAGTATCAATATAAAAGAGAAATAGTTGTGAAGGATACTCAGATGAAGTACTCAGATACTTATTATCATGCTTGGAAAGGGAGTGTAACATTGTATCCTGATAATCAAAATCGAAATAGCTCATTATAGCCTGCTCAACATTTTTTTGAAGAAAGAGTTCCGCATTTCTGAACATATCTTCATCCTGGTAAACGATTGCAACCTGTGGAAAGCTCAGTGTATCGGGGAATTCAAAAATCAACTCCTCTCCAAAGGTGGAAAGGGTCAAAACTAGGCCAATTAAAAGAAAGAACTTACGATAATTCATTATATACCACACTTATTTAATTCTCTGCTATCAGAAAACCAGCTACTTATAATACCATTTTCAACAGCTTTCTCTTTTTGCATACAATTTTCAATTTTGTGCTCCAAAATTGAAAATTGTGCATTCAAAAAATATCATTTTAAATTAAAAAATTCAATTAAAATATATGGAATGTAATAAGTTTAAATTACGATAAACGTCCCACTAAAGGGCAGAAAAGACCTGTTTATTGTAATTTTTTTTCTTTACCATTTTTTTTCTAATCCCATATACGGTTAACGGTAGTTTTAACGAAGGATAATAATGTTCCTAAGAAAATGCGAAAATTTGGATTTACCGAAGCTTAATATAGTAATTTAACCTCTGAAATTTTCATTCGGGATTGAAATATTGTGGCAAATGGAAAGAGGCAATTCCCAGACGAACAAAGTAGACCATTATACGCACGGCTTTAGATGAAACTCTATGCCGCGCGTATAATGGTCTCAAAAACAGCTTACCTTGTCAACAATTGCTCCACCTCCGGATCGTACTCTTACAATGTAAACACCACTGCCCTGCGGTTTCCAGGAAAAATTGTCCGTAGCCTGACCGGCAACACTAACCAGGCATCTGCCATCAGGAGAAAGGACCTCAATTGCATCCGGATGTTTCATGGTTGATATTATGGTAATACCTCTACCCTTTGAATATCGCAGTGACATGAGTTTTTCTTGAGAATGATTTAATAACTGAGGTCGATTTGCTACTACTACCGACTTAGTCAACAAGCCCCGTTTTTGCATCCAGCTCTTTAATGCCCCTGGCCAGTCTCCCCAAATACCATAGCCGTGTCCTTTTCCCGGTTCAACTACCAGCGTATCAGGCACATTAAATGCCTTACAAGCCGAATCGAACATGCGGCTGTTCTGGATAGGAACTGTAAAATCCGCATCGCCGTGCGCCAGAAAGGTCTGCGGTGTCTGCGCAGTTACCCATTTCTGATTACTAAGGCTGTCAACCAATGCAGGATTTGCAGATGGGCCTAACAGTGCATCTCGTGAACCAGTGTGTGCGTATTGACCGGATAACGTAATGACCGGATAGATCAGTACTTGAAAGTCAGGACGCGATTTTTTCCATTCAATCGGATCAGAATCTGCAGGTCTGCCTGAATCGAAATGAGTACCGATTGTTGAAGCAAGGTGACCACCAGCTGAAAAGCCCATTACACCGATACGAGTTGAGTCAAGGCCGCTTGATGCAGCATGATACCGAATGAGGCGCATCGCGCGTTTGACATCATTCAGTTCTGTCGGGTGACGATAGGGACTGTAGCGGTATCGCAAAACGTATGCGCTGACACCAAACGTGTTGAACCATTTTGCCACATCCATCCCCTCATAGTCATTGATCCCAGGCAGACCGGTATAGCCTCCACCAGGACAGATGATAATTGCTGCACCGTTTTTTATACTGTCGGGAGCAGGAAACATATAGAGCATCGGTTTGTCAATGTCCCTGTTTTCTGATGCTCCCGGAGCGCCGGCAGCCGGTGCTCTTCCATACCAGAGCAAACAAGACGGCGGTGATTGCTTGAACACAAGGTTCTGCAGATTTTCATAATAAATATCAGCAAGTACTTTGTTACCGTTTGAATCCGGGTGAACACCATCCCAGACCAGTTTCATAAGCGGCAGAAAGGGCGTGTAAGCGTCAATAACAGGACAACCCTTTGCCTTTGCTATTTTACGTATTGAAGGAAGGATCTGGTTACTGATAATGGTTCCTGAGATGGTAAAGTTGTTGTTATCCGTCGATGGAGTGCAGAGCACGGGAATAATCAGCGGGTGAGATGAGTTTTTATTTCTGATCGTTTCAAGTGAATCGATAAATTTTGTATAATCAGCTTCAAAAGCGGCCTGTGAGGTCCAAACCGAAGGTCGCGCCTCATTGGTACCAAGCTCTATAGTGATGACATCCGGCTTAACTGTAAATAGTTCTTTAAATTTACTCTCTTTGATATAAGGCTGGGATGCTGTCTGAAGCATCGTTCTGCCGGACAAGCCGAAATTCAAAACACGACATCTGTTTCCGAACATTTGCTGCAATAGGGCAACATAGCCCTGTTTAGAAGGATTGGCGAGCCAATCACCTTGGGTGATACTGTTGCCGACACAAGCGATCGTCAAAGTATCATTAGCACCATGAACACCGAAAGTCAATGCCAGGCAAAAAAGAGTTGTCTTGATTAAGTTGTTAGGTGACATAGGTCTCCTTGTAAAAGTATTTCGATCGAATTGGAAATGGTTAAAATTTCAATACAACATTTTAATTAATATATGTATTTATTATACTGGTTTCAAGTCAGCCTTGATTACAGCATTGGTATGTCTGTTTTGATGTCCTGCCATGAGACATTTATAAATGCTTTTTTATGCCACAGAAGGAAATACTAGCTCGCGTACACTGATTATCCAAGGACCATCAACTGATATTGGTCATACCTGGAACTATGACGTCCTCCGGCATAATAGGAATGCGACCCTTAGCAATTCGCTGACACAATTCCTTAACCCGACTTCGACAACCTTAAAACGTAACTGCTGATATTTCAACCATTTACGAGTTTTTATCCTCATTTTTGGGCACTACATTTCCACCTATTCGGGATTTTATTCTCTTTAATGAGCGGTCATTCATGCTTAATTTTTTGTAAAGGGTGGACTGTTCTTTATTAGGTTCCACTGTCGTACGAACATCCATCTGACTTCCATCCCGACACTGAAATGTTGTTGTTACTCTACATTGTGAAGACATTGTTCGTACAAGACCTTTCCATCCAAATGGAACAGACCAAGGGTGATGATTATCCTGGTTTCCACAATAAGAAACAAACTCTCCGCCCCACATCAATATCAATAGTGTAATGCTGGCCTACAGGGTACTTTTCCTTGACCCTGCCTGTTTTTTCATATATCCAGGAGAGCTTTTTCCTACAACCTTTTTTTATTATCGTTTCTCGCAGATTAATTAATTCTTTTTCAAAGGCATCTTTGCGCCGAGTGTGAATAGCTTTATCTTTTAATGTCCTATCCTGACTTTTGCACAGCAAAAATGTCTCTTCGCCCTGCTGTGCACTGCAAACGGTTAATTTTTTATCATGGCTGATCTGGAGAGCCTGTGCTTGAGCATTAGTGATGCGACAATAAAGAAGATCCTTAAACATTGCGGTATGTGAAAAGAGCCGGTTGCCAGACCGCCTCCGCAAATAAGTGCTGAAACTGCCTCTGTAGTTGAAGAAATCTCTTTGGATTATGCTTTTTTCGAACAGAACTGCATTTGAATCTGTTTTTTTATTCGCTTTAACAGCCAAGAGTGTTTTTTGTCTTAACCTGGATAATTGTGTTCGTTTTCAGACAATTTGATACTGCAATTCCAAAAGCTGGTTGCTTATTTTCCCCAAAAAAATCATCGATATATTTGTATTAGCCCAATGCAAGTACTATATTAAACTCATAAGTAAAAAAGATCAAATTACCTATCAGCTAGCAGACTGGGCCACTGCAATGTCAAGAGGACCTCATAGAACGTACTCAATTCCCGGACCCAACGCTACTATGCCACAACGTGGAGGTCTTGTTTTCTTCAATGGAATTTCACATGTTGCATTAGCGACTGGAAATGATTCTGATGAGTATACGTTCTGGCCTCCTCCAAATACTCCGTTTACACCCGGTGGCACGACAGATCAGGTAAAAGTGTATACAATTGAGGCTCTGCATTCATGGATGGCGATTAATTTTCCCCCAGCTCCGGTAGTAGAATTTGCTGCTCCCAGTTGGTAAAAATGCGGAATGGATGATACAATAAACTCGAATTAACAAATAAGAACAATGACGAACCGTATTCAACAACGCCGATAAACAGGTTGGTAGACAGCAAAAAAACTTCCTGGGAACTTACTTATTATAAGGTAATTACAGAAATTAAATAATGTGAATCTTAATTTGGATGCGCTAACTAAATGATTTCCTATGAATGAAAAAATCGACAAAAAAGATGATGCCCGGCATCGCACAGCA
Organism: Chitinispirillaceae bacterium; assembly: GCA_050301235.1. Lineage (GTDB taxonomy): Bacteria > Fibrobacterota > Chitinivibrionia > Chitinivibrionales > Chitinispirillaceae > JAFGIN01. The sequence goes on from JBNKZD010000126.1 coordinate 14,420, forward strand.
ATCACCCGAAAAACTGTATCGGTAACAGAAAGTAATACTCAAGGTAACTCTTTCGGCACCATTCAACGACATCTGGGAAATCAGCGTGCGTTACACCTGTTCAGAGCCGTCTTTTTCAGGGGGACAAATACAAATGATTATTATGATGTAAATCAGAAAAATGCCGCAGAGGTCATCGGACCTTTATCGGATAAATCAGATCCATCGGTCCAACGTTTTTCGAATCGGCATATCGAGCCTCAAATTAATTCCATAAAAAATGAAGGTTTTCCAATACCTCACGGTCTACGTGACTATTTTGAACCCAGGTTTGGCCATGATTTCAGCGATGTGAAAATACATACCGATGCACAATCGGCTGATACTGCCCTTGCACTTAATGCGAAAACATTCCCATCCGGCAAAGATGTCGTTTTCGGGGCCGGACAATATCAACCAGATCAGGATGCCGGGAAGAGACTGATAGCACATGAATTAACCCATGTAGTACAACAGAGCGGTAACATTCAAAGGCAACCGCATTCCTCTACCCACCCCTTGCCATTGATTCAAATCACCGAGGAAACAGTTGATATATCCGAAGAATTTTCAGGGAAAGAAAGCGGGGTTCCACAGGCGGAAATAATTTCTTCTGGAGAGAATAATTCCCGGCATCCCCATGATGAATTGGTTAAAACTGTACAAAAAAAATCCGGGGATCTATTGATCAATCGTGAGGAGAATCCTCCGCCGGCAACACCGGTTTCTCCAGCACCGCCTCCAAGAGTAGATCTTGCCTTTCTAATGGGATCGGATAATTTTTACCGGGCTGCCAGAAAATTTTTTGAACAGCATCATCCTGAAGCCACAATTATCACATTGAGAGACAATTCATTGTCCGGGATTTTCCAATATTTACGGGATAATATATCTGATCAGAATCCGGCAGGTAATCTGTATATTATTTCTCACGCTAATGTAGATGGTACTCTCGGATTCAAGTTATCAAAAAGTGATAAGGATTCTCACCTTACCTTCGGTGAACTGAGTAATGCACTTGTAAAAAGTCCGGACCACTTCAATCTATCGGGTGGTATTGATTCACAAACAAAAATCCATATTAAAGGGTGTAATATCGGCCGGAACGAGGAAATACTGGATGCTATAGATGATGCGTTCGGCAGAAAGGTGACTGTTGATGCTCCAACTCATAAACAGGGTTATGAATATCATACCGAAGTAAAGGGAAAAGCTGCAAAAATAGTGACATCCGAATATTTCAAGACTTACAATGTGGAGTACCCCGGAAGTGTGGAGAAAACTCCTGAAGAACTGATAGCTGATTATGGAATAAAATATTCGAATCTGGGTTTGAGTGACCAGGATTGGGAAATCGCAGTTTTAGGAACTGTCAAACAGGGCAAGCGAGTTGATACAGATGCTGCGAAAAGAAGGGCAGAAGTCGACAAGTTGTTAAAAGAAGGTCTCAGCGCTCTGGATAAAAAATCACCCGATTATAAAACTGAAGCTAAACAACTGACGGATGATGCCAAGGCTGAAAATGCACAGATTAGTGCAGAAGCAAAGGCGGCAAAAGAGACAAATGCTGCAAAAGGTTCCAAAGGTGCTGTTAGAAGCGAAGTTGTACCGTTTAAGACAAGTTTTAAAAAACCCGCACCGCAACCGTTAACAGAAAAGGAGATTCTAAAAGCTGCGCCTGTTTTGTGTGCCGGTGCAATGAAAGACAAAAATCTACCCAAAGGCATTGCAGCTGGAATTAAATTTACAAGCGGTTCTGTAAAATCAGAGCGTTTAAAACTCTATGATGTTTATAAGTACACAATTATCGGGAAATTCAAAGGTGTTGAATACACCTTTACTATAGAAAAGAGCGTCCCGGCATATCCACAATCGGACGACGATGCTTTCGAATTGGCTGAATTGATTATAACTCAATATGCAGATAAAACACCGGATTTCGCAGTTGCACGGAGAGATATGTTCGACTGGTCATTTACACGCCAGAAGAACGGAACAATAGTGGCGTCTCTGGTAATGACAATCTACAAAATCGATCTTGAACTGCGCACGGCAGCCGGAGACAAAGTTGATCCTGCAGCAAAAACAGGTGATTCAGATTTTTATGGCGAATCTGATATTGATTAAGTTGATAATGTAAAGATGTTTCTTGTGCAAAACTGAACTATTTTCATTGCCGAAAAAAAGACAGTGTAATCGAATAAAAAGAATAATGAAAGAAAAGATCATTCGATAGATGTATCTCATCCTGCTGCCGTTTTGTCGCAAAGCAATTATGTATTACAGCGGATGTATCATGCGTACCATTTAAAAACAATCCAGAGAAAATTGATTGTCAGTGATCTGGGGGATATGTATGAGCAGGAAGCCGACATCATTATCTAACGCTCTAACCGAGCATCTTGGACGTAAAGACATTGCACAGCTGGGAGCATTGATAGCAGGTAAATTGGGTGCAAACCAGGCGGAGATAGAAAAAGGTCTTGACAATGCGTTGGTTTCAGCAGGTGAGGAAGGGTTGAAACAACTTCTTGAAATGATAATTGAAGGTGTTTCGGGAAGCCCAACAGCCAGACCTGAAAATCCTTATGACCCGTCGATGCCTCCGGAAATTGAACAACCCACAATATTAATGTTTCCTCCTATTCCACTTCCGTAGGGGGTTCCTGTAATTTTCCTGTAGTGAAATAGAAAGCGATTCTGCATATGAATGAAAGAACTGACAAGAAAAAGGAATCTGAAAGACATGATGTTTCGAAGTTAAATGCGTCTGTTAATTCAGCGTATACTCCACATACTTTTAACAATCAATTTATTCAGTGGAAACTCGGAAATCAGGGGGCATTACGCTATTATATATCAGGCCTGCTCCAGACAAAATTAACAGTCAGTAATCCCGGCGATATCTACGAACAGGAAGCGGACCGGGTTGCGGATCAGGTGATGCGTATGACTGCCCCTAAGGTTCAGCGAGTTTCTGAAGAAGAGGAATGGCTCCAGACGAAGCCAATTACACCGGTTCAATCGATAATGCAAAGAGAAACCCTTACAGATGCAGAAGAGAAACCTCTAAAGACAAAAGATACTTCCGCTTCAACTCCACAGGTTGATTCGTCTGTTGAATCCAGCATTAACAACATGCGGGGTGGAGGTCAGCCATTGCCGACGTTTGTCAGGGAGTACTTTGAGCCACGGTTCGGATATGATTTTAGTAATGTAAAAGTGCATACTGATTCACAAGCGGCAGAATCTGCTCAGGCCGTGAATGCGAAAGCGTTTACATTGGGCCAGGATGTGGTCTTTGGGGCTGGGGAGTACAAGCCGGATCATGAGGATGGAAAGAGGCTGATTGCGCATGAGTTGACACATGTAGTACAGCAGAACGGTGCAGCTTCTGCGCAAATAAACCGAAATACTATTTACAGAGAGCCTGCAGCCAATGAAAGAAAACTATTTGGACTTCCTAAGGGAGGGGTAACTCTCAAAACCATTCCAGACAGTGACCCGAGCCATATTTTTAGCGGTGCGTTAGTAAAAAATGGCGACAAAATTGTCATCAAGAATGACAACGTCCAGAAGATGTCTAGTGTTAAAAGCGGAATCTGGGCGTGGGTTGAGGTTCCGGGAAAAACTTCGCCGCAGAAAGATTATCCGGTTATGCACGGATTTATTCAGACCAAATACTTTAACGAAGTGCCAAAAACTGAACCTGCACAGCCTCAACAACAGCAAGCTGTGGAGCCGAAAATGAATGTTTTTGGCCCTTCGGCACTCTCGGATGATGAGCTGGAGTCCGAAATTAATACAATGAGGGAGTGGCTCAAGGAGCATTCAGATGCAAAGGTAGCCGAAAACTTGGCAGTATATGAAGCCGAGGCTATGGAGCGTGTCGATAAGGAAAGAAAAGCTGCTGAAGCAGCTAAACCTCCAGCAGCTGCACCGGAAGCAGATATTGGTGATTTGGAAAGTGCGCTCCAGACATTAAAAAATGGACGTTATGTTTCTCCACTTGACCAGGGTGCAAGCGGCTCGAGTGGCGCGGGCCCGGATGATCTCGCTAAGCAAGCTCTCAGCAGCGTTGATGAGAAGTTCCTTGTTCCTGAAACTGACGAGATGGCAATCAATCCGGTGCTACGGCTTGAGGAATCTATTAAATCACTTGAAGCACGCATCGAGAAGCAAAGACAATCCGTCGCGAATTGGAGTACTGAAGCAAAAATAAAGAAAGCAGTTGAATCAGCAATCGGACAGCTGGGGGGCGAGCTTGGGGAAAGATTAAAGGAACTTCTTAGTCCAGAAGCAATAGCTATCATGGCTGCGTTTGTCGCAGCCTATATATTTTCTCAACTGTGCCCGGTTGGCTGGTTAGCTGACATCGTAGTTGCCGGGCTTATCGCAGCCACCATCATTATGCTTAAGGACGAAGCGATCTCCATCGTGGAATTATTGATCAAATTTGTTGAGAAAGCAGAAGGTGCAAAATCGATATCTGATATAAACGAGGCTGGACAAGCCCTTGCTGCGGCAGTTACCAAAGCTGGCGTAGACATTATCGTTGCAATTCTGTTGCACAAAGCAGGCAAAGCGGCGAATCTAAAACCGCCTACACCTCGTTCACCCGGATTGGTCGACGCTTTGACTGCGCCCAAGGGGGATCTGGTGCCAGCACAGAGAGGATTTGCTACTTCCGGAGTCAAAATTAATTCTGATGGTACTGTCGCTATAGACCCCGGCGAATTTAATATGTCTATGATGGGAGAGCCACCGGAAGGAATAAGTGGGCCGAAGGGCGAGAGTGGTTCCGGGAAAGGAAGCGGTATTCCGAAAGCTGGTGCAGATCCAGCTGAACGGCCGACCGGGCAAGGCACTTCAGCTGGAGCTGGTTTACCCAAAGAACCTTCTAAAAGTAAAAAAGTTCCAACTGGAGCTGAGCCAGGTAAACCAACAGCAGTAGATGATTCACCTGGAAAAAAATCTGCAGACAAGCCGACAGGTGATACACCAAAAGGAGACACACCAGCAGATCCAGCGGCATCCAAAGTAGCACCTGTTGAGGTAGATCCGCAGCAGGGCGTAAAATCAGCGATCGAGAGACTCGATAAAAAGATAGCCGATGCTACAGCAGAGATATCGGAAAAAAGTAAAGAGATTACCGAACTTTCTAAGGAGGAATGGGCACTTCGGCAGAAGCTTAAAGTTACTCCTAGATTAGATCCCGGTCGGGCAAAGATGCTTGAGGATTTGAAGGTAAAACAGGATAATCTCACGGAGCTAAAAGAACAACAGGAGCACCGCAAGGCACTTAATAATCAGGATTTAGAGACACGTACCAGGCTTAAAAACGCACTTGAAGCGAAGACGTATGCTCGTCCGGGTTTTACAGAAGCAGAACGCGCAAAAATATGGGATCAAGCAATGAAAGACGGCAACGGCAAGGTAATCAGTCCTTCCGGTGTAGAGATCAAACCAGGTGATCCGTGGGAGGTGGGACACAAACCTAAATATGAATTCTGGAAACACGTTCAAAGTGCAGCGAAGAGGGGAATTTCTCGTGAGCAGTTTTTACGCGAGTGTAAGGACCTTGATAAATATCGGCCGGAAACTAAGGCAGATAATAGCTCGCACATGTTTGAAGATAAAACCGATGCTTATCTGGGAGAATAATTATGAGTGATAAAAATGCACCGATCTCCTCCGAAAACAAACAAATTGCCCGTTATGTTGCCACTGTTTTCGGCGGTTCGCCACGTGTAGAAGAATATATAAACAATTCCGATACCTTATCGATTGGGATACTTTCATGCCGCGACAGACCGGTAGAGGGAGTCGTATCTTACTCAACGATAAAACTGTCTGATCATCCGATGAATTGGAAAGATAGTGAGTTTCCAACTCGCTTAGAGTTAGCAGGAATGTGTCTGAGCACAGCTGGATTTTTCCCCAATGTTCTTGCTTCAGCTGCGTTTACTATTATGCAAAACGATGCGGTTTATCACCCTGGAACAGTAATCCCCAATCTCATCGCACAGCATTACCCAGAATCGAAACTACCCCACCTCTACCTTACCGAGCCTTTCATTTGGCATGATTTGAAAACATTGGACTGTGGTACAAAAACCGTCAGTTGGTTATTAGCAATGCCGATGTCAGAAACAGAATATGTCTATTTAAAACAACATGGTGAGCATGCTTTAGAACGTTTGCTGGAAAAGGAGAAGGCTGATTTTTCTAATCCAGATAGGGTATCAGTGGTTTGATGACATGTGTGCTTGAAAAGAGTTTATATTTCGTTCAAGTTCAATGTAGGTAACCCGCGCTGAGTTGTCCCTGAGAATCTTATCCGACATGGCAGTGTTCGTAATTCTGACTTATCTGAAATTTATTGAAACCGATTGCGCTGGATCTAATATTCCGTGAAGCGCTTCAAATGCCCATACACTCCACTCGAATCGACAATGAGCCCCACAAGATTATTCTTCTTAAGATAGTCAATCCCGAGTGGTGCATCCATAAGAAAAGCTACTTTAACACTGACATCAACTTTGAACGGATCATCTCCAACCACAGTCGAATGTTTGTTTTTCCGTTCGGGTTTGAGTGTTTTTGGATTAAACAAATGATGATAGCGGACACCATCCTTTATAAAAAACCGTCGTAGTCATCGGAACTGAATACAGTTGTGTTTTTCACCGGCAGTGTCGCAAGAAGTGGCATTGAATCTTTTGGACGTGGATTTTGTACACCAATTCTCCACATGCTATTATCGGGTTTTTCTCCCCAGGCAATCAGATATCCACCGAGGTTAACAAGATAATTATTTACTTCAGCATCTGAAAAAAAATCTTTTTACCCTGTTAATTATATACCCTTTATCAATTCCCCCCAGATCAATGGTTACACCACTGTCCAGATTTAGGGTGGAATCATTTTCGACCCTGAGGTGATAACATCCGATGACTTTTCGTACACTATCGAGGTCAGCCTCTGAAGGAATCCTGTTTTTTTCCTGATGAGATTCCAGCCCATACAAATATTTTGTCGAAAGTTTTTTATCATGATATCTGGAGTTTTATACTTTCTTGTGCAATGTGTATCACCATTGAGTGCAATTCTTAAAAGCTAAAGACTATTGCTATGCTACAGTGTGACTTGACAAGGTGATAAGAAAATAAATGCTGAATCCCCAAGAGCTTTGAATCCAACAGGATCCTCAGTGAATTCTCCACTGTAGATTTTAACCCATTCTTAATCCGGAATACTACCACCTTTTTGTCTTGTCCCCAAAAATTGTGGACACAATTTTGGTGAATATATCCAAAATAGTAGTTATATTCATGATTGTAAAATGGTAGCTATCCGAACCGGAAAATTCTGCAGAAAATCAATTGTACCTTGTAATAGTAAGAATAGTAATCAGAATAGAAAGGTTGTCATTATGTTAAAGAAAAGTGTAGTATCAATAGTCACATTTGCATCTGTTTTTTTAAGTGTTGTGGGATGTTCAAACAATATTTCTCCACTTTCAGTTAGTAAAACGCCAGAAAAAACGACCGCATCGATTAAAGATAAAGAGCTTTACGATATTTGTGTTGTAGGAAACCTTATATGGGGACTAAGTCGTGAGCGGGTTGGAACAACTAATAATTATTGGATCTATTACTATGATAACAGAGGACAAATCTGGGTAAAATCGAATCATTATGGTAAAAAAATAGCTGTGTCAACAAACAATCGATGTTACCACATCAATGCTGAAAACCAGATCTGGTGGGGAACCACAACTTCTAATGGTCAAATACCTTTGCCACCAAATCAGGTTCAGGTTCTGGACATTGGAGTCGGAAATTCAGCTGCAGGGCAATCACTGATGGTTATATGTAAAGATGCTTCAGGTGCAGCAAGTGCATGGAAATTCTGGCTTGAAGGCAACACCCATAACATTTGGGCAAAATTAGTAGCTGTCCCTGAAAACCCAATAGCAGTTTCTGTTGACCCATATAATGGATATAATGCAGCATATATTTGTGGGTCTGATAACAGGGTCTACGTATGCGGTGAAAGATCGCTTTACTACCTTCAGGTAAATTCTCCCACATCTTGTACAAATGTCTCAATTTGCGGAACAAATGTGATATGTAATACCAAGGGGGGTAAATACATTTACAAAGCGACTGTAGGTGGCACCTATTCCATGGTATCCTCACTGGGTTCGACCTGGGGATTAACTGCAGATAAGTATTACTATTATATGTTTTCTGGATCTGACAAAAAAGTTGATAAGATGTCTTATTAGTATTTTTTACAGATATATTCTGGGACAGTGTTGTTGTATTTGAAAAAACAAAGATAAACATAAAAACACCGAATATTTCTATTTATATAGATCATTCAATGAACACTGTCCCGGTACCTATACACATATATCAATTGTTGGTATGAGGAAAAAAACATAGGATCAGGGGAAGAATTTTTAAGAGTATTTTATGCTCAAGGTAAGGGTATTTCTGAAAAACCGTTACTTTTGTGAAACGTACGGAAAGAAATTCGATGATGTATTTTGGAAAAAATGTGAACATTAAATTTCTGATGATATGGTGTTTACAATCCAAGCTTCTCTAATTTTGTTAATCATTTAAATTATGAAGAAGAAAATATTTCAGTACAATAAGAACAATGTTCAGGCCATTGTAAGGTATCCCGAATTAATGTATCGGAACAGGCGGCCAAAATGCGATTTATTGTATTGTTTTGCAATGGCTGCATATTTTTGACATTGTACTGGCGGGGTTTGGGTACAGTACAATAGGGGACATAGTACAAAATGCAAAAGCGAGGTTTTAAATGCGAGCATCAAAAGTTAACTATACAATTATGCTTAATTACCGAGCGAATATTAGCCTTGAATTCGTGGATATATACAATCGGGAGTAATTGAAAAAAAGTATTATTGAGGGCTCAGGAAAATTTTACAAAGAGGGCCTATTAATATTCTTCTGTCGTTTTCTTCCGCTTTGATCGCAGTTTGTTGGGAAAACTATGCCGTGCGGCATGGGAAACAGTAAGGGATCTGTATGCACTTGAAGTTGACGGCACTTGCGGAATTCCAGCAACTTGTGGTGAGCGAAGTCGAACCATGATTGGAGCGATACAGGCGTTTGGTGATCTCATTAATTTTCACAGTCATGTTCATGCTGTCGTGACGGAAGGGGTTTTTACAGACTCTGGCCATTTTGTACATATTGGTGAGGCATGGAAACACCGCGCGATTGAGATTTGGCAGGATAAGATTTTCGAAGTGCTACACATAAGAAGATCGATCAGGAAACGGTAGCAGGTATGCGTACCTGGAGGCATTCAGGTTTTAGTGTCGATAACTCGGTCCGGTCGAAGCCAACGATCATGCTGCAATGGATTCGACAGGCTCACCACAAGTGCAACGATTAGTGGAATATATCTCAAGATGTCCGTTTTCACTGGCCAGAATTATCAGCCTGACCGACTGGGAAAAACTGGAGCCCGAATCTGCGTACGTTAAAAAATGTCGCTTGAAGCCTGTGGTAAGCGAAGTCAGACCATGGGCTGCTCTAATAAAGGCTGTTTATGAAGTTGATCCACTAAAATGTCCAAAATGCGGTGGGGCTATGAAGATCATCTCTTTTATTGAAGATGATGCGACAATAAAGAAGATCCTTAAACATTGCGGTAAGTGGAAAGAGCCGGTTGCCAGACCACCTCCGCAAATAGGTGCTGAAACTGCCTCTGTAGCCGAAGAAATCTCTTTGGATTATGCTTTTTTCGAACAGAACTGCATTTGAATCTGTTTTTTTTCTTCGCTTTAGCAGTCAAGAGTGTTTTTTGTCTTAACCTGGATAATTGTGTTCGTTTTCAGACAATTTGATACTGCAATTCCAAAAGCTGGTTGCTTTTTTTTCCAAAAAAAAATCATCGATATATTTGTATTAGCACAATGCAAGCACTATATTAAACTCATAAGTAAAAAAGATCAAATTATCAGCATCAGCCAGAATAAACTGCTCTGGGCGATAAGTGAGAAGACTGCAGCTGAGTTGGTATACCGTCGTGCTGATGCGGCATTACCACTTATGGGTATGCTGTCGTTTGACAAAACCGGGGTACCGGTTCGTAAAGGGGAGGTGAGCATCGCCAAAAATTACCTCAAGGAGGATGAAATAAAACTTCTCGGGTTAATCTTTCTGTGCTGCTGTACTATATCGTAAAATTGAGAGCATCGGGGATAACGGCAACTTTTTCACTCTACAAACTGCAAAGGAACTGACCTGTATGGGAATCCGGAAATGTACCATCATTCAACTATTTCTTTTCCTGACAGTATCTGCACTGCTCTCCTGTTCATCTTCACTGCGGTCGGGTGCACCTGCTGCTGCAGGCGGCCAATCGAGTCGGGATCTCGCAAAGAGTATCGCGACCTCACTTGCAGGAGATCGTCCGATACGACTGGCGGTGGTCCGTTTTTCTCCGGCTCAAACATCCGCACGGGATACCCTCAACCGCTTCGGTGAATTTTTTACCGAGCAGCTTCTATCCGCCCTGAGTAACCGTCAGTCGAATATCCGTATTTTCGAACGGTCGCGTCTGGATGCGATCGCCAGCGAACATGCTCTGAGCCTGTCGGGATTTGTCGAGGTGGATGAAGCACGGAAACTGGCCAGCATTGCTCCCGTCGACTATCTGCTTACCGGTACGTACTCCCGGCTGAAAACGACGGTAGAGGTCAATGCGAGAATCATCGATGTCGTCACCGGAGAGATTGTCTCCTCATTTACCACCCGACTACCGCTCACCGATGAGGTTGCTTCGCTGTTTCCACGGGAACAAGTAAAACAAACCGTGATCGTGACAACTGAAAAAGCGGAGGAGACGGGAAGCAGGGAAGAGGAACTTCCGTGCCGGAATGAGTACGAATCTGCCAAGGCACTGGCGAAAAGCGGCGATACAAAAGAGCTTATTGCGATACTGCTCAAAGTACCGGTGGATTCCGCATGCGGATATGTGCACGACATGGGTTCCTATCACCTGCGCAAGGCTGGGGTCATGGACCTTCGTTACCGTGATCATCTCCTGCAGGGCATCGTACGGAAAACCGACCGCCCGGCAACGCATGTCTGTTACGAGATTCTCGGCTACTGTGCAATGGACAGTAGCATTGACGATAAAGAGTGGATGGCGGGACTGGCGTATCTGGACATTGCGGACCGGCAGATCCACCACAATATTCTCGGGGAACTTTTCTTTGCCGACAAGAACCTCCCGGGAAAACGTTTCGCCACGCAGAAAATGAGACTCGACGAGTATATTGCCGCCGAGACGAAAGGTAAAGTCGGGAAGGAGAAAGCCGTTCGCTTCAGCACTGCGTTCTACAATGCCAGCCACGGCTTTAAAAGCCACGACGGCGGCGTGAATCCGATGCTGGTGTACCTGTATGAAAAGTACGGAGCACAGGCGGCGAAAACTCTCGACGAAAGGACTGTCGGGAGGGTAGTTAGCTTTCTCGAGTCGCAGGTGTACAAGTATGGCGGGAATACACTCGAAGAAAACCGGCTGGTTATCGGCTGGCTGGCGGCGTTGTACGCCCGTCTCCCTGCCGACCAGGATATGGCGGAGGATCTAATGCACCTGCTCGGACCGACGCTGCAGCGGGTGGAGGAAGGAAAAGCGGATTCGGCGGTAGTGATGCATGCGGCTGAACTGCTAGGACCGTTTGTGAAGAAGTCATTCATGTATCTGCTGCCGGGGAGCCAATGGAGCGATGGCATCGAACTCTGCCTCAAACTCGGCATCGAGGTGCCCGGGTTCGTGCCGTCGGTCGATTCGCTGACCGGGAATCTTTCTTCGGAGAACAACTACGAAAAGATGTCCGCGGCCGAGCGGCTGGAACTCTACGGTAAACGCGCAGCTCCCGCCGAAGCAAAAGTGCTCCGGGCGCTCAGACGGTCAACTTCACAGTCGTGGTCGGGAGCGACCAATTTTCAGTGGTCACTGATACACATCCTCGGGAATATCCGCACTACCAATAGTGAAGCGATCACACAACTCGTTGAATTGCTGGACAGCCGCAGACACAAGGTTCCCGATGAGGCGGTTAACGCACTGGCAAAGATAGGTTCGCCGGTATTTCCCTACCTTGAGAAAGTGTTTCCCGCGTCTGAAACCGGTGTACAGATAAAAATGGTGGGAGTGTTCGAAAAAAGCGTTGACGGTCGGGAGCATGCGAACGCGTTTCTGAAAAAGGTGTATACCACTTCGGAAAATGTGCATCTGCGGGATGCGGCTGAGATTGCGCTTGAGCGGTTGGGAGCGCTTTGAGTGTCGACGTAGAGGAATTCTCCGGGAAGTGGGGGAGATGATTGTGTTTGCCGGAGGTGGTAGGTAAACTCATAAGTAAAAAAGATCAAATTACCTATCAGCAATACTGCCGTAGAACTATCAAGGTATTATAAGTCCCCCTGCGGGGGATTTTGGATGCACTAAAAGAAGGTACATGGAAAACAACTAATTCTTAATAGAAACAAATGAAAACACCCCTTCGTTCAAAAGGAAAGAGTATGTGCAAATACTTTCAGAGTACCTGCGTTGTGGCACTGCTGTTCATGGTGAGTGTATGCAGGATAGCCTGGCCGGCACCCGTTCCCGATCAATTCTACCTTGGCACCAACTTCAGCGGGATATGCGACTGGGGAACGGAACCCGTCTGGAAAGATTATATGAAGCAATCCCGTACCTGGTGCCCGCAACGTCCGGGCGCTCAGTGGGGAAACGGGTGGCCTCTTGCTGTCGACTCACTGGGCTGGATCACCAGCCTCGATGCTGATCAGACCGCCGACTGCCCGCTTTTTGGTTCAACATCCGACAACTGGACTTCAATGCATCCCAACACCACCTATTATGTTCTGTATGACGGAGAAGGAACCGTTACTTTGTCAAATGCAGAAAGTTACGCGGTTGTCTCTACAGGCAAGATTCGATTCAAACCCAAACCTTCGGCAGCGCCGTTTTTACAGATAACCGCCACAACACCCCAGAACTATGTCCGTAATATCCGGGTTGTCAGCGCCGCCAACGAAGCATCGTATGTGTCGGAACCCTGGGATCCGGAGTTTCTGAAACGCTGGCTTCCCTTTCCCGTTATCCGATTCATGGATTGGGGGGCAACCAACGACAGCCCGATCCGGCACTGGAGCGAGCGCACACTGCCCGACGCCCAGACCCAGGCAGCGCCAGGTGGCGTTGCACTTGAACATATGATCGATTACTGCAACCGCACCCTGTCGGAACCCTGGTTCTGCATGCCGCACATGGCAGATGATAACTATATCCGGCAATTCGCCACTATGGTGCGCGACCACCTCGATTCGCACCTTAAGAGCTACGTGGAATATTCCAATGAAGTATGGAACAGCATTTTCGAGCAGACGCATTATTGTGATTCGGTAGGAAGTGCTCAGGGCCTCGATCCCGGCGGCACCCACCCCTGGGAAGCGGGATGGCGCTATTCAGGCAGACGGTCAAAAGAGATTTTCAAAATATGGGAAGAGGTGTTCGGCAACACCGACCGTTTTGTGCGCGTGATCGCCAGCCAGATGAACACCTACGTTACCGAACGTAAACTTGAAACCGATTCGGTGTATAACTATACCGATGCGATAGCAATTGCCCCTTACTTCGGCGGCAAATACAATGATGCGGGGCGGATGAATGAAATTGCCGCCTGGACGGTCGACCAGCTTCTCGATTCATGCCTTGCCGATATCCGTGGCAATGTACGCGCGGGGATCAGTGACCATGTAAAGCTTTGCACCTCCTACAATACCAGCCACGGCACCAACCTCAGACTTATTGCCTATGAGGGCGGACAACACCTTACCGCATGGAACACAAACCAGGCTGCCACCGACCTGTTTACCGCCGCCAATCGCAGCCCGCGGATGAAAGAGCTGTATCTCACCTACTTTGAGATGTGGGACACTCTGGGCGGCACACTTTTCGCCCAGTTTTCCTCCCTCTGTTCCCCCGGCCCCTATGGCGCTTGGTGCGTGCTCGAAAATGTCGATCAGGATCCAGCTACCGCCCCGAAATACCAGGCACTCCTGGAGCTCATTGCTGCACATCCTGCTCCGCAGAAAGTAACGACACAACACAGCACCTCACAACGGGCATATTCCAAAGCTCCCGGCAGCATGTTTTCAATAACACCGTTTGCCGGTAATCGTCTCGGCATCAGAACTATCAGTAAAGGTGCTTTCATTTTCGAGATATTCGACTTGAAGGGAAAACGACACCTTCTGCATAGTCTCAAAGGGCCCGGATCGGTCATGCTTGATTGTCGCCGATTACCAAGGGAGGTCTTTGTCGCACGCGCAACTGACCTGATATCAGGCACACGGGAGCAGGCACTACTGAGGTTGCAGAATTAACCCGCTACCGAATAGAGTGATTTCATGGAAAATGCAGGAAACGCCTCAAGCTCTCAGTGTTCCTTCACTGGTAATTGGTATTGTTGCTGATGCGATGTTTATCACATCCGTTGCAAATGCTTCCAATTACACTCGTAGAGTACTTAATAAAGTTAAGCATGCATCATTCAAAATGGGTCTTGTTCCGATCGGATCAATAGAGAATCAGAACTCACTAAAACGGCTCAAAACGTGCCTATCCCATCGCAAGTTTAAATCCTTCTGGAGATGCCAATTGCAGCG
>JBNKZD010000127.1:0-7045 GCA_050301235.1 Chitinispirillaceae bacterium
CAAGTCTCATTCGATGATATCATTTCAGTCAATTGAAAAAACAGGCATGTATCTCTATTTCTGCTTTAATAATGTAATCTCAAATTTTTTTGCATACTCTGCTAATGAACCTGTAAGATTAATCTGCAGTGTCTCAGCAACAGGAAGCAGATCGGTCATCCAGACTTTCCAGGCGTTATTTTGAATGTTTATGTAAATCGGAATCGGTGGACCGCATTCACGAGTAACCATTTTGTTTTGAGTCGTATCAATAACCTGACAATCGTTTCCAACCAAGATAATGCTGTCGCCTGTGGAATTGAGATGCCACGAGCCAAGATGTTTCATGCTTGTGTCAATACCTTCGTAGGTAGCAATTAAAGAATATGTTGAATCCTTATCATTATTGATTTTAACATCTATTAGAATATCTCTTGGAAGCAGTCCCATCAGTTGTTCTCCACCGATACCACCCTGCCATGAACCTATACAGCTGTTTTCTATAACTGGATCGTTCCCATTGTTCTGGCAACTCACGAGAAATAGACTCATTACGATCGCAAGAGTAGTAATAACCTTATTCATATAGATATCCTTTTTCAGATGGTTTCATCAAATTTAATCGTATAGTTGATCATCTAACCAGCAATCCATACCTTTAAATATAGTCTTAATAATTTTGTTGTGGTATAATTTAAATACGTTCAAAGATACTGGTTTTTCAGAAACAATCAGAGTAAAAAATCAGTAAAAATCAATAAAAAATCAATCAACCTGTTTTTAATGCAGGATGTATTTTTAACCGGAGATAACGTATGACTGGCTATATCGTTCTGACATCTGTGACGTTATTCATGATCTTTATACTCTTTCTGGTTATTTCTCGAACCATGAATTCGATAATTAATATGATGATCAAGACAGAGTATCTTCTTCAAAAAGAGAACGATCTAAAGACTGAAGCCCTTGAAGTACGAAGGGTTTTGTCGCAACAGGCCGGTAATGAAAAAATTAAATAAGTGAGTTGCGTTTGGATCCTATCAAAACCGGTAAAATTTTCGTTTTTTCTGCTCCATCAGGTGCCGGGAAAACAACCCTGATGACCCGACTCAAACAGAATATTCCTCAACTTGTCTATTCGATTTCGGCGACTACCCGCAAGCCTCGAGCCGGCGAAGTACATGGGACGCACTATTTCTTTTATAGTGTTGATGAGTTTAAGGAAATGATTGCAGCAGGTGCATTTGCTGAGTGGGCGACTGTGCATGGAAACTATTACGGAACGCCCCGCTCATTTATCGATGCAACCATAAAATCTGGCAATTGTATAATTATGGACATTGATGTTCAGGGTAAATTGCAGTTTGATAAGGTGTACCCCGAAGCCGTTGGGATTCTCATTCTACCACCATCAATGGAGGAGCTGGAAAACCGGCTGCGAAAGCGCGGGAGTGAGGATGATGCTACAGTTAATTTACGTCTGAAGAATGCGATTACCGAAATCGAGACTGCAAAATCCACTGGCAAGTATGAACATGTTATTATCAATGATGATTTTAACCGAGCCGCCGCTGAAATTGAGAGTGTTGTACGCGGATATATTGGCTGATTTTGCCCATATTCCGATTAAACTGTTTCACTAATGAACCACATACTCTTTTTACTCCTGCTGATTACAATTGTTTTTATAAGTACTTGGATTATTACCACTGTTCACTTTTTCTATAATAGCCGGAAGAACCTTCTGATCTGGGAAGCATTTGTCGGTACATCTCTTTTTTTGATTACTACCGGCTTACTAATCCATTATTATAGCTTTAATTGCGGGTTTACTACAGGAGTTCTACCAACTGTGATAAGTTTCGCAGGTACATTATTGGTGATTACTGCCCTGCCTTTTTTCACATTCAACTATCTCTGTATTCCAATAAAACGTCACTCAGTTGCTTGGAATGATAAAAGGAAGAACTATTGGAGATAAATCACTTCAAAAAATGTGTACTGCGAATTTTGGTTCAGCTCTGGTTTTTCTCCCTTTTCTGATCATTGTTTCGATACTGGGTAATCAGATGGCGGCAGTGATTTGTCTTGCACTTATGTTTTCAACTATATCAAAAATTCGCGTTTCCTCTATGATTCACTAAAAAATGATTCTGTTGCACTTTTTGAACCTGGAGTGCTGTATTATCGGGCATACTATTTTGGAAAAATATCTGCCCAATTTAATAACGATAGTACATTATGCAAACTTTTTTGCGGAAATGCTGATCAGAAATTCTACAAAAAGGAGTGGTCAAAACAGATTGGCGGATTGATAAAAATCGGATTTTTTGAGATGGATATCTACTGGGCGCTTCAAAAACTTGGAGATAAAAAAACTCGGATTTCGCTGACAACCTCACAATCCCCGAAGATCTGGATTCCACAATGGCTGGTGGAAATTGCTCCAAAGAGTATTTTCCCAGGTATGCTCAGGGACCTTGCAGCCTATTAAAGTGAGTATTTTGGAAAAGGAATACTCATTTCGCATCGCTATTAATTCAAAACACCGAATTCTCTATACTGAATCCTGCGCAGCAATATTATTTTCATTACAGTTCATATCTCATTTTCAGCTAATATGGAGTAGATTGCGCTATGGTTCCAAACATGCAGAAAAACAAACCAACAGATATCATCCCTCATCAGCTGGGGCATTTTAAAATCCTGGGCAAAATCGGTAAAGGTGGGATGGGTGATATATTTAAAGCTGTTCAGGAACCACTGAATCGAACCGTTGCGCTTAAAGTGTTGCCACCCCAGCTTTCAAGAGATGATGAATTTGCGAAGCGGTTTGAAATTGAAGCCAAAGCCATTTCACTGCTTCAGCACCATAACATCGTAAGTCTGTATGAATATGGAGAAGAGGATGGGTTGCGATTTTTTGCAATGCAATTTGTTGATGGTATGGACCTTGGCCGATATATCGCTGATAATAAGATGCTTCCGATACATGAGATTATCGATCTTTCCAAGCAGATTTGCCGCGGCTTACGTTATGCACATAGTAACAATATTATACATCGCGACATTAAACCGCAGAATATTCTTCTGGAAAAGAATGGTACAGTCAGGATCAGTGATTTTGGTATCGCAAAAATATTCTCGAATACTGGTATTACGATGACCGGTTCTGCTGTTGGCACACCGGAGTACATGTCTCCGGAGCAGGCTCAAGGACAGAAACTCGATGCTCAGACTGATATTTATTCACTTGGAATAGTGATGTATGAAATGTTGACGCGACGTCCGCCGTTTATGGGTAACAACCCGATGGCTGTTGCCTACAAGCAGGTGCATGAACTTCCGGTCCCGCCATCTGCAAAGCGAAAAGACACACCAAAACGTCTTGAGTTGATTATTCTTAAAGCAATTAAAAAAGACAAGCGTGATCGATATGTCAGCATTGAAGAGATGCTTGAACATCTGGACTCTGTCGATCCCGGCGAGATGGTTCAGCGTGGGGTTGCAGGTGCCAGCATTCAGATTACTAAAAAGGGTGATACTGATCAGTTGGATGTTGATCGCCGCATTACCGACCGTCGAGCAAATCGGCACAACGATGAGCATGCCCGTCTGTTTTCCGGTAAATACTGGAAAGAGATGATACGGATGCAGTGGTTGACATGGCTTGGGATGATTGGACTTGGAGCACTGCTGGTATATCATATCTGGTACAGCTGAGCAGGTTGATTGGTGGTATGGAATATAATACAACGGAGAATAAATCACCTTCGACAAAAGCACGTGGCGATGTTGGTGAAGAGCGGGCGATTGATTTCCTTCTTGAGAAAAACTACGAACTTGTATGCAGAAAATACCGTTCGAAAAGGGGTGAAATTGACTGCGTCATGAAAGCCCCCGATGGAACCCTTGTATTTGTTGAAGTCAAGTCTGCTTCTGGAGGTGCCTGTGGTAATCCGTTCTCCTGGATTACTCCTGCCAAGCAGCGGACCATTGTGACTGTTGCGAAGCAGTATCTTGCCGAACATCATATTACTTCAATGCCCTGCAGGTTTGATTGTATTGCGGTGTTCAGGGATAAAATTGAACATATAAGAAACGCATTTCTTGCGCGATGATTATAATCACAATTAATAGATTTTGTTATTCTGGAGAAGTATGAATTTTATTGATGAACTCAAATGGCGCGGGATGATCCATGATATCACTCCCGGAACTGAAGAAAAACTTCTGGAAAAACCTGCTGCGGGTTACACCGGTTTCGATCCGACAGGTCCATCACTGCATATCGGGAGTTTGGTCCCAATCATGCTTATGATGCATTTTCAGAGAGCCGGTCATAAGCCGATTGCCCTTGTCGGTGGTGCAACAGGGATGATTGGTGACCCTTCTGGTAAATCTGAAGAGCGAAAGTTGCTTTCTGCCGAGACTATAGCCTTTAATCAGGATTGCATAAAAAAACAACTTTCAAAGTTTCTGGACTTTACCGGAGATGCAGCAGCTGAAATTGTCAATAATCATGACTGGTTAGGTAAAATTGGTTTTCTGGATTTTCTCAGGGATGTAGGGAAATTCCTTACAGTAAATTATATGGTGGCAAAGGAATCGGTGAAAAGCCGCTGGGAACAGGGGATATCCTACACCGAATTCAGCTATCAGTTACTTCAGGGATACGATTTCTACTGGCTTTATACGAATAAAAACTGCATTCTTCAGATGGGTGGTTCTGATCAGTGGGGGAATATTACTTCAGGGACTGAACTTATCAGAAGAAAAGCTTCAGGGGAAGCGTTTGCTCTTACCTGTCCGCTATTGACGCGCGCAGATGGAAAAAAGTTCGGGAAAACAGAAGGAGGGGAGAGTGTCTGGCTTGATCCTCAGAAAACATCACCGTATAAATTTTTGCAGTACTGGCTCAATACCACTGATGCAGATGTGCCTAAGTTACTGCGCCTTTTTACTCTGCTGTCAAAAGAGGAGATCGAGCAGCTGGAGAAAGAACACGCTGCTGCACCTGAAGAACGTATCATGCAGAAAGCTCTGGCAAAAGATATTACAATCCGCGTACATTCTGAAGCGAATTATCTTGCCTCAGTGGAGGCATCGGAGATCCTTTTTGGTAAAGGTACTACCGAATCA
The DNA here is from genome assembly GCA_050301235.1 of Chitinispirillaceae bacterium. Taxonomy (GTDB): domain Bacteria; phylum Fibrobacterota; class Chitinivibrionia; order Chitinivibrionales; family Chitinispirillaceae; genus JAFGIN01. Next base: position 5,122 of record JBNKZD010000127.1, read on the forward strand.
CTGCGCAAGCTCTCCGAAGAGGACTTTTTATCATTGTTTGAAGGTGTGCCGCAGGCATCTGTTTCACGTGCAGAGTTTGATAGCGGAATTTCTGTATTAGATCTGGTATCGGACAAAACAAAGATGTTCCCATCAAAGGGTGAAGCGCGCAGAATGTTTCAGCAGGGTGGGGTATCTCTTAACAAGAATAAGATCGCAGATCCAGCAGAGAAGGTAACCACAGATGCATTTCTTAACAACCGGTATCTGCTGTTTCAGCGTGGAAAGAAGAATTATTTTGTGGTCAGGGTGGAGTAGGGGATTATCTTTCCAATCTCCATCTTCACAGGTCAAACATGTAAAGCGATATTAAAAAATGGTCATGAATTGGAAAGAGTATATCGAAGCGGATCAGGAGGTTCTCTCTGGTAAGCCATTTATTAAAGGAACAAGGATCCCTGTGGAATTCATTCTCGATCTCCTTGCTCAGGGATGGTCTATCAGTGATATTTTAGAGAATGATTATATTATTTCGACCAAAATACCTGACGATCGATAAATGTTCCACTCTTCACCACTATATAAACCCCACTGTATTGTCGGGACTTATTGTTAAGCGAAATCCTCCTGCCATCAATTGAATACATTTCGGTCACATCTTTTCTAAGTGCAAATGGTACAGATGAAACTTTTTTAACCGGTACACTGCCGTTTGACACATATTTCCACAACCCGGTTTCAGTCGCAGCATACACAGTGTTTGAGTTTGATGGATTCAGGGTTACAATTCCAGAAGATTTTAGTCGGGTCGATAGGAACCATTGACTTGCATTAACTCTTGGTGATAAAATGTAAATTCCACTGTCAGTTGCTGCATAAATTTCCCGGCCATTGATACTGCTGTCCCGCGTGACACACACATTATAGACCGGTGTTACAGGAACTTGTGGCGACAGTGGATGCCATGTACCAGTATCAAATTCAACCGACCAGAAAATTCCACGCGACGTCCCGGCGAATAGTAATCCAAAATCACCTGATGTCAATGAATAAATGTTGCTGTCAACACAGGGACCATACATACAGGTTCTGTTCTCCCACTGAAGTGCTTTATCGCCTCCGCAAAGTGCCCCGCCAAATCCATTTGCCCCTTGAGCAACTGATCCTGCATATACCTCACCATAACGCCATGTGGTGAGAGTGGTGAAATTGGGAGCACTGCTGGGAGATGGAAGCCATTTGGAGACACTGCAAGGTGTCCAGGTACTAAAAGGCATCTTTGCACGATAGAGTTCTTTTGCAGTGGCAACACACCAGAAACTATCCGTGAATGTTATTGCTCTGACTGGTTCTGTTATTGCAATAGTTGCACGTCTCCATGCTGGAAGAGAAGAGAAAATCAGGCTTTCACCATAAAGCCCGCTGTCGGTTCCCGCCAGCGTGGTTTCACCACCTTTACTCATTAAAAGTGAGCGGATCGCTCCTGCCGCTTATCAGTTGATGAATAGGATAGTGGCGGATAATGTTCTATTGTGTCATTGGGGCCACTGACACTTAGTACATCACCGTTTTCCGTACCGATAATGACAATTGGTTGTTTATTGTGAAAGATATCTGTACCCGTGGTAATAGCAGTAATATCGACTCCTGCAAGCACGATTCGGTCCCAGTTGGCATATGGTGTAAATGTTACTCCAGTAATTAGAATCGTTATTAATGCCTCAATTAAAAATTGTCGAAGTGGCCATTCTGGTGATTTTTGTGTGTGCATTGTTGCTCCTTTTTCAAGGTTCTAACCTGTGCTATAAATTAAATGTAATAAGAAGCAGGTAAAAACACACAAAAATTATTACTGGCATGTTGTGCAGAGACAAAGGGACTGGGTGACTGGGTGACTGGGTGACTGGGTGACTGGGCAATGCCATTGCATTAAGATTTACAGCTG
>JBNKZD010000128.1:0-16051 GCA_050301235.1 Chitinispirillaceae bacterium
AACCAGCAGCTATGCAGACGGGCAGAGTACCACCCTCTCCAAAATAGCCCTGCGCTACGCTTCGGGCAACAGTTCCTCCGGCAGACAGCGCAGACCTAAAGCACACGTGTAAGGTTAACAAAACAGGACCAGAAGTAACTCTGTGCTCCCGCCGGAACTTGTTTTCGGCAAGCCGATCACAAGAGGAGCCTATGAGAGTAAGGTTGAAAGTCCATTAAAAAATACTATTCCCTGCAGCTTTAAATTTACAAGCGTTTTTTACTTGTCTTTCCTAGTTGCAATCCGTATTTAACACTGCTGTTGTCTCAAGTGTATTAGAAAAGAAGTTGTAATAAGGAGTTGTTAATGATCTTCCCATATCTTAAGACCAGGAAATGCCGTCACCACGAAAGATAGTCTTTTCATCAAAAATCAGAAAAATGCGTTTTTGTGATGCTGGTCACATCCATTTTTACATTTCTATTCTATATTTTTTTTAAAGCAGTTAAACGAGAACTAATAGCCGAAAGAAAAAGTATGGATACGACAGTTTGTCTCGCAGAAGGTCCAAAAGAGAAGTGTAGCACAATTTCCCCGAATGTTGTCGTTCAATGGGATTCAAATACTGTTTATTGCGGATTTAGAACAGGCTATAAAATAACTCTTAAAGGAGTGACAAGTGAGACACTGGTCAAACTATTCTTTCGAACAGATGAGGGAGAATTGCTGGATGAAATTGAATTGCAAATGAACTCGGTAATTTATGTGAATAAAGTGCTGATTCCGTTCAATATAGCAGCAGGCAGGAATATTTATATCGAAATCCAGCTTCCTGAGTATGGAGTGGTAAGTAAATCAGACTGTAAGCCAGTTTATAATTCCATTCCGGTACCAAAGAGAGTGCCAAGTCCCAAAACTCGTTCATTTCTGGATGTCAAAGGGTGGGCTAATCAGTTATTGAATGTGTATCTGAAATATACTCAACACCGTCAACCCACAATCTCAACAGGACCTCTTTACCCGCCTTTATCTCAAATTCGAGGTACTGAGACTCATTTTGCGGAACAGCAGATTTGACCGGAGGCTATTTCCGGATACAGATTTAAAATTCCTGATCTATGCTACAATAATCCCAAAACATAAACTGGGAGCTCGAGTGTTACTTCTTGTAGTTACATTGATACATTGCCGCCAACGAAATGCCTGCTACTTAAAGCTTTAAGATTAGTTTCGTTTAACAAATATGAAAATTCACAAATTCATAATCCCAGCAATAATTTTTCTAATTATTGGTAACCTTGCGTTTTCGAGTTTAGTTGCAGGTGGTTTTAGTGCTGCCGGGTTCAGTGGGTTGCTACTTCTGTCTCTCCTTCTTTTACTCTCCTCTACCTTTATCTTATCGGTTTAACAGGTAAAAATATCAAAATGATTTTCTTACCTGTTCTCCGCGAGAAAGTAAATCTCAGGAATACTTGAATTGTTATCTATTTAATTATAGTAACTGGAATCGCATCTTTTAAACCATCATAACGAATTTCCAGAAAGTACTGTCCAGACGCTTTCCACCCGGTTCCCAGGGTTATTTCATTATTTCCTGCAGCAACATTTCGATCAAACATTTTTTCAATGAGAACGCCGTTTTGATTGTAAAGATTGATCTGGCATTTGTTACCGCCATCACTTTCTGGTACATTAAACCTGACACGCAATGCACCAGATCGTAAAACAGTACAAGAAAGATTTTGTTTTTTTACAATTACTAATCCAGCCAGTGAATTACCAGAAGTGGATACAATCGGACTGTTTTTTAAATAATTCTCAATATTCTTTTTCTCTTGAGTTAACCAGGTATTTCTAGCCGACAGATTGTTTTCCGAACCGGAATATGCTTCTTTATAGGTACCCCATTGTGGAACACCAAGATCTATCCAGCATCGAATTTTGCGCATCTCTTCATCAGTAAGTACTACATCTTTGTGTCCTTTTGTGAGAATGCTGTCCATGCGGCTTTTGCATGATCCTGCCCGATAGGGTGGCTGAAGAATTGGTGAATCCTCAGCATGAAACCATGAGATATATTTACTGAAGGCATCACATGAGTTATGCTTTGTTAAATTATTATATGCATTACCCTTCTTTAGATCCAATCCTCCAGAATTCGTGCCACCATCATGACAACGTATACATTTTGAAGTCAAAATCGGTTGCACTTCCTTATCGAACGAAAAGCCTCTGCGTGGTCCATAAAAAGGTTCAATTTTTATTGGAGCCTTTTGAATTGCAGTTGGTATATATGGCAATGGGTTTGTAGCTTTTAACCTTGACTCATGACATCCCATACAAGAGAACACCTCACCTGGTTGTAATGTTACCCATGAACGCATTGTTTGAACCACCTGCCCCTTATCATTAAGAGCCTGAAAGAAAAGAGGTGTACGCGCAGGAGCTTTGAAATTGGCAGAACCATCTTTTTCTACCGGAACTTCTCCAACGATCCATTTAGCATCCCACGAAGCGTTTTCTGTTGCTATTTTTGTATGATAAGTCGCACCACCAAAATTTATACAGCCTGCACCACAATGAGGGCCGGCACCAGGACCTGCAGGCCCCGGTCTAAAATAGAGTTCAGCAACCCGAATCCGTTTGATCACCCCATCAGCAACACCTGTCAAACTCTGACCTTCATTTACTTTCATGATCTGAAATGTACCCATTGAGTCTCTGTAATTTACACTACTGCGAATAACCGGTGGAACAGTCCGAGGCATAGCAAGTGTTGCACCCATGCAGGAACCCTTAGCATCTACAAACAACATTTCCCTTTGTCCTTCAACAGTCATGAAATAGAGTCCCATTCTTCCATTCCATGAATTTTCTTTAAAAGCAGGCCGGTATGAAACAATGAAAGCTTTTTCATCCAACGGACAAGGATAAGCAAACATAGGCGGTTTCTGCCCCCACTGGTCAAGAGGAGCTGCCCCCGAACGCGGGAACACCGCTGCGTCGACATGCGCCCATGCATGAGGCCCACCATTTGGATTACCCCATGAGTCAAGATCGTCGTTCTTTGGCTCTCGAACAGGTGCTACAAGTGTAACTCCCTGCCCATTCTCTGTACCCTCATTTATGTCGATAATTCCAATTTTCCCCCATTGGCATGTATGATAACCACCAATCATAGCCATCATCTTAGTACTGTTTGGAATCGGGCGTTGCTGCAGAATCATCGTAGGCCACCATGAATTATTGTTACAATATTCTCTTTGAGCAGTCCCATCAGGATTCATTATAAAAAGTGCATGACCATAGGTATGTGATTTGTCATTGTAATCCCAGCGGCAATAAATAACTTCGCCTGTAGGCAGAATACGCGGATAAATAATGGGCACCTGATCAAACCCTATCTGTCGCATATATTTTCCATCTTTATTGCAAAGCATCAAATTTGTGACACGTCCTGCAATACAGTCAATTTCCTGTGCATACCGGGTCGAAACAAAAACAATATCACCATTTGGTAAATACGCGGGGTCAAGGTCAATGGTAAACTCACCACTACCTGATGTTAGCTGCCTTGTTTGTTTCGTTGTAAGATCGATTTCGTAGAGATGGTACACCGAAGAACCACTGCTGCCTCCACGCCATGGAAACACCGCTCTTTTTCCATCGAATGAAACATCAGCATGCCTTGCTTCGCCACTTGCAAGCAGATGACTGACCGTACCATAAAATCCATTCATTGTGAGCAGTTCAAGCCCTTTTCCACTCACGCCGCCGGCATTGGGAACATTATCAAAAAAATAGAGTCCACCTAATACCGGGTGTTCGGAGAAGAGTATTTTATTGAACTTTTCAGCATATTCACTTATCCGCATAGCTCGTCGTGCAGAACATACCCTGATATAAAGTCGTTCCATTTCTACACTGTTGCTTGCAGCACCTGAAAGAGCATCGAGTCTTGTCTGAAGTGATGTCTTTTCAGTTGAGGGTAATGTTTGGAGTATCGCGGTGATTGCACTCCGATAACCAGTGGTTGAGTTCACCTTATCCTGGTCTTTCCAATCATCAACAATATCTGAATAACAGGTCATCCCTGAAGAGAGTGTATCCTGCGCGAATGTCAGTTTCCCTCCTGACACTAAAAAGACAAACATCACATAAAATATGCCTTTTTGTTTCATGCAATTACTCCTCACACAAAGTGTGGATTCTTTTTTTTATCTGTTCTTAATATATTTCATTTCACATAAAAAGGTTTCATGAAAATCTTTAGTAACGCACTGCAATTTACCAATGTTTTCTGCATTATCGAACGTACCAGTCTATCCAATCAATACGCAATATAAGCATTTTATTATCACTCTGTGGCTGGAAAGATTCAACATGAAGCATTTTTTGTGGAAAAATTTTCCACAGATGCAACTTTCATACGACACACATCGATATTAAATCACAATAAATTCAAAGTCTTACAGGTTTTTTAGTGTGAATTAAACGTGATAACACAAAAAATTATCATACTTCAGTTACCACTTTTTTTCCACACTGAGCAGATTGTTACATCATAATCTTTGTTCAAAACAGTTCTTGCAACTCCATAAAGGATTTGAAGCTAATAAAGTGTTTCACAGACATGTAAAATTGTGTAATCAGAGTAAGGATGGCAAAACAGAACTAATATAAGATAAGCATCTGAATTATTCTAATCAACATCATCAATCCATAAAGTCAGCGGAACCTCTTTTCCCGCTCTTACCTCCAGTTCCACATTCTGTTCCCCACTATGTAATGCAGCAAATTTAACCAGCGTCCAGTTACTGAGGTCAACACTATCCTTATATCGTGCGCTTTTCGACAATGTAAACCCCGGTGCGTTGTAGTACCCCCACTCCCCTTCCCCACTGCGGATTCTGAATGAGAATTTGCCATTGCCTTTACAATACAGTGCTCTGAAACTTTTGCCTTTTGCAATATCGTTTAATACGACCCGTGCGACGGTGCTGTTGGCTTTCAAGGGTGGGACTGCAATTTTCAGGCTGTAGCGCCCACTTCTGAACGTTGTGGAATCACGTTTGAGCAGTACTTTTCCGGAACCCGCAATCCAGCCATCAGAGGAGGTTTCAAATCCGCTTCCGGATACAGCAATTTTTCTGGAGGATTTTACTGTATCTTTGACAATAGTAACCGCAGTGGCAATACTGTTTTTTGTTGTATCTCTTGTGAATGGACCGATTTTAAACGTGGCTCTTACCGGGAGATGATCAGAAAACCCTTTTCCTAAATGGATCTTCTGCTTCTTGACCCACCTGGTCTGCCATCGATATGGTTTTCCATCCTTGAGCAGCTTCCCATTCCAGGTAAACGGTGCAAAACTGTTAGCGACATAGGATATGCCGGCAGAATCACAAAGAGTCCAGGGCACCATGATATGGTCGGGTGTCTGATTATTACCTCTGTACACCATACTCATACGGTCATTTTCCGGAAGGTCGAGCCATAAGTCAAACAGATGGTCCGGAATATATTGTGCAATATTGTTTTCAGTTATGTATTGTATATTATTTTCACTTGTTATAACATTACCCAAAACAGCATTTATTCCGGTTTTTCCTTCTGTATCATTCAACTTAAAAGATGAAAAGGTCTGGAATTCGTTGTAATCAGAATTAAAATCTCCAATCAGAATATATTCACAACCTGGAGGTAACTGTTTCAACCTTTCAGAAAGGACTTCAGCTGTTTTTAACCGATAAGATTCCGGGTGCAGCTTTGAAGGCCAGTGGTTTACAAACACCTTCAGAATATGTCCGCAGATCACAACATCAGCTTCAATGATCTCTCGTGTTCTGGCTTTTCCGGGCAGATCGATATAATGAAGAACAACATTCTGAACCGGAAAGTTCGAAAGCAGCATCGGGCAGGTCGAAGTGTGTGTCTGCCCGCATCCTGATGCCATGTACCTGTAAGATGTACCATACCTAAGAAGCCCTTTTTTCAGATCATCAAGCGCATCCTCATCTTCAATTTCACATAATCCTAAAATGTCTGCTTTTAATGATGAAATTACTTCTGCCATTGTATTTATTTTCACTAGCTGTATCTCTTTTGTCCATGATGATGCGCCAGGTATATACTCCGGATACTCATTTCCATCATATTGAAAATCAAAGCAGTTCTCTGTATTGTAAAAAGCGACAACAAAAGAGTCTGTTGTGCATGGTTTTCCCTTTAAAACTATTGAGGAAGCAGATCCGGTATCTATTTGAGTGTGATCTGAAGGAGGTGATTTACATGATAACAAATTAACTAAAAAGATGACAAAAATCAGTAACCTGGTAAAGCCGATTATAGAGTGAACAGATCCAATCTGCTTAAAATGATTGCTTTTGCAACAAAGACCTGCAAATGTACACCGTGCACCAACCGATGGATTATACAAAAAATTCAAATACAACATACAACAGTATTGCAGTTAATACGGTAAGAATTCCATACACAAATGGACGTTTATACCATTCTGTTATAAAGGGTGGAATTCTTTTTGATGCACTTTTATCTTTCATGATCGAGAGGATACGCTGATCCAGTGCAGGAGGAATATCTTCTTCACCCAGCGACTGAATTTCACTTTTTATTGAACGGATATCCTCGACATACTCACGACATGATTCACAACTGTCGAGGTGCTCCTCAATCTCTTTATACTGATCATCCAGAGCACACAACCCAAGCACTTCTTCTGTCGGATGATTATCTACTGTGTAATTCATAGTTCCTTCTTTGTTAACTGCTCACGCAACTTTTTTAATGCCCTGAAAGCTTTGACTCTGACAAGGTTTTCGGAAAGTTCAAGCATGTCACCAATCTCTTTATAGGTATATCCTGTTTTTAAGTGTAAAAACAGGATACTTTTTTCGACTTCCGGAAGTTCATCAAGCTCTTTCCAGGTAAATGATGCATCAGGATCAGCTTCCGGTTGATAATACTCCTCTGTATATTTCGTACGAAACCTGCTGAACCTTGTACTTTTTCTGAAAAAATCCAGTGATGCATTTCTGGCTACGGTAAAGAGCCATCGCTGAGCTTCAATCTCATTGCCTGGAACGCAACCACATTGCCAGACCTTGATAAATACTGTTTGAAGAATATCATCGGCGGCAGATTTATTGTGGGTCAGCCAAATTATGAAATTGTAGAGCTTTCGTCCATGGGTATTGTAGATTTTTTTAAATTCATGTTCCAGCACGGGGCGCCTCACTTGCTCAATTTATTTAAATCTACGTTACGTTCACCGTAGATTTCAATCAGATCTGTATTTTTTTATCTTATCTACCTCAAAGATCCTGCACTACAATTTGAGCCCTGCCTGAAAAAAAAAGGCGCACCATTGCGGTGCGCGTTAAAGACCCATTAACTCGCAGCAAAAACAAAGGGATATACAATCTCTGTAATATCACCGGGCTTATCAATCTTATCAAACCGCCATGCTCTGATCTTTGTTACAACTTTCTGTTCAAGTTCTGCATCTTGAATTGAAGACTCTACTATTTCGCAGTGAAGAACCTTACCGAATTCATCGACTGCAAATTTCACTGTAATCTTTCCCTTGAGCCCGGGCATTAGATTCAAACGACTATTGTAAAGGTATCTCAGTGCAGGAAGGTTTTGCATAACCACCGACATGATGCTGGTCCGGCTGCGTCCGCCGATAGCTATTTTTGCACCTTTTGTTATGCCAAAATCGTATTGAAGTGTCCCGTGCCTGGGTTTGTACCCAATATCTATCGACGGATTATCAATTAACGCACCGATATCCCCAATTCCGCTTCCATCTCCATCACCGGTTAAACCGTACCCCTTTCCAAATCCAAGATTTGACACACCCATTCTGCCACTGCTGCTCCCACCGCCCTGTTTAAGACCACCAAGTCCACTCAGAACAGCATCAATAGTCTCTGTATACCCGCCTTTTCCGGCAATATCCCCAAAAGCTGCATCTACCCCCTTTACCTTCGGTTGACTCATCATTGCGAAGATTCCAGCATTAGCGACCCTTTCTTTTGGAGAGCCCGCTGCTCGTCCGGATGGTCTGCTGTCGGTAGTCGTTACGCGTGATTGTTGAATCGGTCGCTTTACCGATAGATTAGTTACCGTTCTAACCTGAGGTTGCGGGCGTTCAATAACATCAGGTTTAACTACTGCAGTGAACTCCTTTATCTTTGCATCAATAAAGTCAGCAGGTACCGACTGTGCCAGATCAATTTTGCTGATACTGAGCAGATACCCCGCCAGTAAAGCAGAAACCAGACAAATGCCCTCAATTTTGCCTATCAATGTATTCTGATCATTCTTAAAGATGTCACTCCGGGCTTTAATCTTATCGATAAATTCACCAAGACTGAGGATGCGTCCCGCCTGTTCAACTTCATCATCATATAGTTTGTTAACAGCTATCGTGTATCCCATACTTTACCTCCGGTCAATGTTTCTCCTCAACTGTTTTGCTTAAACTGTTTTTCGAAACTAACCTGCGGCCGCATGTCAGCATCCATCAAAACAGACGTACGCAGTATGAGGTTTGTTACATCGGGAAAGAAAAAAGGTTGAGATTGAAGCTGAGGTTAAGGTTGAGATTCAGATTGAGGCTCAATATCGATATAAAAATATATCAACATCGATAAAATACTCTTTTTTTTGTCACCGCAAATGACCCAACAGGTAATATATTAGTCCAATACTGTATTTAATGAATTACATACATTCTTTAATTGGACAAAATTGTCTGCTCGAAAATATATTTCAAGAGCAATAAAAGAATGCCTGGTACAATCATAATTTTCACAATAAATAATCAATCATAATTTTCCAGGAAAGGGGAAATTGGATATGTCGAGTTCTTCACATAACACTGGCTTTATCATTCTGATAACACTGGTGGCAACAGTCGGAGGTTTCCTGTTCGGATTTGATTCCGGTGTTATTAACGGAACTGTTGATGGTCTCAAAACAGCTTTCAATTCTGATAGTGTTGTTACCGGTTTCAATGTTGCATCAATGCTGCTCGGGTGTGCTCTTGGAGCTTTTATTGCAGGAAGTCTTGCTGATAAATTTGGTCGCCGTACAATCCTGATTCTTTCCGCAATTTTCTTTGGAGTAAGTGCGTGGGGATCAGGTATAGCTCATGGATCATTCGAATTTATCATTTATCGTCTTATTGGTGGTATCTCGGTCGGTGCTGCATCAGTGCTTGCTCCTGCATACATCTCTGAAGTAGCTCCTGCAAAATATCGTGGAACACTTTCCTCGATTCAGCAGATTGCGATTATTACAGGGCTGTTTGCAGCATTCCTTTCCAATTACCTAATAGCTCGTTTAGCAGGTGGCTCTACAAGCCCATGGTTAATGGGTTTTGAAGCATGGCGTTGGATGTTCTGGATGGAACTGATTTTTAACGTTCTGTTCTTTTTCGCCCTTCTTCTCATCCCTGAAAGCCCACGTTATCTTACAGCGGTTGGTAAAAAAGATAAAGCTCTTGCAGTTCTTAAAAGACTTATGGACTCAGGCGCTGAAGCAAAATACGAAGAAATCAGTCAGACAATTGCATCAGACCACAAGCCTAGCCTGAAAGATATTATCAGTCCCAACGGTGGAATTCGCCCGATCGTCTGGTTGGGAATTGGTCTTGCTGCATTCCAGCAGTTTGTCGGTATCAATATCATATTCTATTATGGCGCAGTACTCTGGCAGTCAGCAGGATTCACAGAATCTAACGCTCTCCTGATAAATGTTATCAGCAGCCTTCTGAGCATCGCAGCCTGCTTCGTTGCAACATTCACCATCGATAAAATCGGACGCAAACCGATGCTCCTTATAGGATCAATTGGTATGGCGATCACGCTGGGAGTTATGTCGATAGTATTCATGACCTCTGCACAATCTACTGGCGGTGCACTCAAGCTGTCCGGTATCAGCGGTCCGATTGCACTTGTTGCTGCAAACCTCTATGTGATGTTTTTCAACTTCTCATGGGGCCCGGTCATGTGGGTTATGCTTGGAGAGATGTTCCCCAATCAGATGCGTGGAAGCGGTCTTGCAGTCAGCGGGTTGTCACAATGGGTATCCAACTTTGCAATCACCATGACATTCCCGATCATGCTCGCAGGTATCGGCCTGGGTGCATCATACGGTATTTACGCAATCTTCGCAGTGATCTCATTCTTCTTTGTTATGAGATATGCTCATGAAACAAAGGGTATCGAGCTTGAAAAGATGGTTGGCTGAGAACCGATTTTCTCGGTTGATTTTTGTTTTTTGATTTAAAGGTCTGCATTTATGCAGGCCTTTTTTTTATTTTTTTGAATACCGAAATTACATCACCCGGCCATTGAGCGGAGCGATGCACTGAGCGAAGTCGAAGTGTCGAAAACATGAGGAATTTGCGCAAATTGTCAGAAAATTTGTTTTCGTGCTAGTCACTAATCACCACAATCCTGTCTTACTAATAATATGGACGCCTCGAGGCGATTTGGTGGGGCCCAGACCGTTAGTTGTAGCGGTCAACGTTAGTGTGCCCTCACCCAGTGGCCTTTGATGTCGTCGGAAGTGAGATATCGCAATGTTCTAATGTTTCGCATTTGGCTGTTGTTTTAACTATCTGATCGGAAAAAAAATCCCCCTCACCATACATCGATGGAGAGAGGGATAAAGATTAAACAGAGTAAAAGACGAGACTAATTTATCTTTACAGTGGTAGATTCCGCTTTAAGTGCGGTATCTCCTGATTTTGATGTCTTCAAATCGTTAATACGCTGTATAAAAGCAGTCGCTCTTCGGTCACCCGGATGAGTTAGTGAGAACTTTTCCATTATTGACAGCGCACTGTCAAATTTACCTACATCCTCATAATTTTTTGCAAGTGATGCATACGCAAACCAGGGGTCGGCATCTCCCTTATCCAGTAACTTTTTTAGTATCTCATTAGCTTCACCCTTTTTGCCGGTTTCATCAAGAGCCTGTGCAAACATTTTGAGATATTCTGCATTTTCAGGTTCAACAACGAGCGCTTCGCGCATCTTGGCTTCAGCCTCAGCAGCACGCCCATGACCCATAAGAGTTTCATGACGCAACATTCGCGGACGCCAGTCCCATGGCATCATTGCAACACACTGATCTAGTTTATTAAGGACCAGCGACAAGGTATCTTCATACGCCTTTTTCTTAGTTGCAAGCAACGTCTGTATTTGCCCAGTAGTATCATTCTGCGTACCAAGCAGTGCGATTTCACTCTTCATATCCATAAGTGGTTTGCGCATTGTAAGAGCAATCTGAATGTATGAAGCTGCATAATTTGACAAGAGTTTCTCGGATGTATCATTAAGCTGTGCTTTTCCATCACCCAGTCCTCTATACCTGTACACGTTATCAAGAAGGTGAACTGTACGGGCGATATCAAGACGATCCGGTTCAGAAACCACCTTCGACATTACACGATATACCAATCCCTGCATTTTAAGGTATGGCCCAAGACCCATAAGATTGTCATCAGAAACAGTAACCGCAAAATAGATCGGTTTTTTCCAGGCGTTTGCATCAACAATATTCACGACCATCTGATCCTGAACACGTAAAGCATTCAACTCCTTGCGGGTTGGAAGATTGACAGTAATTCCGGCATGTGGCAGAGTATATTTTGTCGGTTCGGTAATGGGATTTAACCGATGGTCAATCTCATTATCAATCTGTTTTTCGGTATAAGAAACAGCCACTTTCGGCTCATTCTTTTTAAGTTGCTTTATATACCATTTTGTATTAACAAGACTTAAATTGATAATACGCACATCACGCCGGATTCCATACGCTTCCTGAAGCGCCCAGAGAGGGAACGTATCATTATCTCCGTTGGTAAACAAAATACCATCCTTTTCACAGGACATCAAGAGATTGTATGCATAATCATAGGGAACAAAGTCACCTTTACGTGAGCTTATTGTCCAGTTCTGTGTCAGTGGAATTATAGGAGATGCAATAAGCAGAAGAGAAACAACCGGTGCAAGAGTTGTCCGGTACATGGCATTTTTATGAGTATACAGAAAGTGCATTACCGCAGTTGCAGCGATCCCCATCCACATGCCAAGAAACATAAATGCTCCAGCCCAGAAATAATCACGAACACGCACTTCTCTGTGAACTAATGGTTCCGCACCCGGCTTTCCAGCTTTCACCCACTGAATATAATCGCGATATTCAGGTCGAGTTCCGTCAGCAAAATTCATATAGAGCGTCAGCCCTACAGAACAGAGTAAAAACATTGATCCAAGGAAAATTGCAAGATTTTTATTCTTTTTGAAAAGATAATACCACCCATAAATCATAAAAAATGTTGGCAACAGATAGATAAAAAGTTTACCAGGTCCGAAGAACCTTTCTGTATCCAAAGGACTGAACCGGAAAAACTGTGTCACATGAAACCCTAAATATCCCATGTGCCCTTCAATACCAAACTGATGAGCCCATGAACCTCTTCTCCAGAACATGCGGGTGAACATATCCTCTGCACCGTACTGTTTCCGCTCAAGGTACTCTTTAAACGCAATCCAGTTTGAGGGAGCATTTTCATTGATCATCGGATCAAGCGATGAACGAACAGGAATATACAAATGTGCAGAAAACCCGACATAGGCAAACAGCGATATCCAGAAACAGAATTGCCATTGCTTCTGATGCTTTCCCTCCATAACAGCCATTAGTCCAGTAAACCCGACCAGTACTGCCCCAGTCCAGAGGTAAAGTGGCAGATCTTTTATCACAACCCCAAGACCTATAGCGGTCAGCCACATTCGCCAGTCTGTCCTTTTTTCTTTATCCATGAGAATGATAAACAGAAAAACCGGTGGAAGAATGATCATTGAGTACATATGAATGGCAATACCAAGAAAGCTTAAATAAGTCAGTAGAATCAATAACCGATCTTTATGTTTATCGGTGCTCTGAGCCCATTTCACCGCAAGCCAGGTCGTGACAGCTACGACCATCATTGCAGGATTAGCTTCAGAAGTCTCGACAGCACTAAACCAGAATGTACTGCCAAAAACAGCGAACAATCCCGCAACTGCACCACCAATATACACAGAAAAACGTTTCCAGGTTGTATCGGGTAATCCTACAATAGCCACAGCAACTCTCACCGCAGTGAGATAGATAAACAAGGCTGTTAATGCGCTGAAAATAACTACTGAAAAATTCATTCGATAACCAATATCATGAAAAAATGGCATCAGGATATCAGCAACCCGAAGAATCAACATAAATAACGGATTCCCGGGTGGGTGTGGGATTCCCAGAGAGTGGCCACAGGCGGTATACTCTCCACAATCCCAGAATGCGACCGTTGGCGACGTTGTCATAAGAAATGCAAAAAACGCAATCGCAAACACAACGGCAGCGAAAATGCGATTGTAACGATTATGGATTTTTTCCATGCTGAAAGCCTTCCTTTCCAGAGTTTCCGGATTGTCCTTTCAATTTTTTATTAATCGAATCAATAATTCCATTCACAAATTTTCCAGAGTCTTCGGTACCAAACATTTTAGCAAGTTCTACCGCTTCATCAATTACTACTTTTACCGGTGTTGCCGGGAAAAAAAGCAGTTCGGTTATCGACAATCGCAAAACATTTCTGTCGATAGCTGCCATTCGTTTGAGATCCCAGTTTGCAGCTTTTTCCTGAATCATCTGATCAAGTTTTATAATATTCCCGTATACAGAACTCACCAGTTCTGAAGCGTATTTGACTATGTCAGGGGCAAATGCTGATGAATCAGCGATACTGTTTAACATCTGGCGCCAATCTTCACCACCTGAACCAACTTCACAAGCATACAGTGTCTGTAATGCCAGTTCACGTGATCTCCTTCTGTTCTTAAAAGCACCTTCAGGCCTTTGTTCGGTACTGTTCATTCTCATCTTTCCATGGAGCTGAAAAAGAATAATTCCTCGTTTTCTGCTTGTTCTTTTTGCGAATAGCTTCGTTGCATTCTTTGGAAATAGCTTCAGTCACAAAAATACCTTCGCATAAATTCGATGACTTATCCTTTTACAGCTCCTTAAATCGTTAAATCCCGGTCGCAGATATCATTATCATTCAGACAAAAGTTCTATTACGAGCGGGCATTAAAAATAGTTATTTCACAACTTTGAAAACAGATCCACCATCTCAATTGCACTCAGAGCGGCATCCCAACCCTTATTTCCGGCCTTTGTACCAGCTCTTTCAATGGCCTGCTCGATAGTATCGGTAGTTAGTACACCAAAAATCACCGGGATCGACTCCTGAAGTCCAACGTGTGCAACTCCTTTGGATACTTCAGCTGCAACATAATCAAAATGAGGTGTCCCTCCTCTTATCACTGTACCCACACAAATAACAGCATCGTATTTCTTTGATTGAGCAACTTTTTGAGCGGTAACCGGAATTTCGAACGACCCTGGAACCCATACGATAGAAATGGAATCATGATCGACTTTGTGGCGGATCAGACAATCGACAGCCCCTTCAACAAGCTTGCGGGTAATCAGTTCGTTGAAACGTGATGCAACAATGGCGAAACGTTTTGAGCTTCCATCCAGAAGCCCTTCTATTACGGTTGACATATCAGACCCCCTTCGAGAAGATGTCCCATTTTTTCTTTTTTTGTTGAAAGGTATTTGAAATTATTCTTTCCAGCGGTGATTTCAAGCGGCACACGCTCCACCACCTGCAACCCATACCCTTCAAGTCCAACTATTTTTCGTGGATTATTGGTCATTAATCTGATTTTTTTTACGCCAAGATCAGCCAGAATCTGAGCTCCGATCCCATAATCGCGCAGATCGGGTGCAAAACCGAGTTCAACATTCGCTTCAACGGTATCCAGCCCTTCATCCTGAAGATTATACGCCTTGAGTTTGTTTACCAGACCGATCCCGCGACCTTCCTGGCGCAGATAAAGCACCATCCCTGCACCTTCCTGCTGAATAATCTCCATAGCCCTGTGGAGCTGATCACCACAATCACAACGGCTGGAACCAAGCACATCACCGGTAAAACATTCAGAATGTACCCGTACCAGAAATGGCTCATCGGGAGCTGGCGTACCTTTTTGAATTACCAGATGGGTTGATCCGGAAATTTTATCATCATAGGCAATAAGATTGAAATCACCGTAAGCCGTTGGTAATCTGGAAGTTGCAGCCTGTTGAATCAATTTTTCATGAGCAGTTCTGTAACGGATCAGATCAGCCACAGAGATAATTTTGAGATTGTGCTCGGCAGCAAATACCTGCAATTGCGGCAGACGGGCCATGGTGCCATCATCATTCATAATCTCGCAAATAACGCCTGATGGGTAAACTCCGGCCAGCTTTGCCAGGTCTACCGAAGCTTCAGTCTGCCCGGTTCGCACCAGTATTCCGCCATCACGGGCTCTGATAGGAAACATATGTCCGGGCTTCACAAAATCGTCTGGTGTAGCAGTCGGATCACACAGTTTGAGAATTGTTGCCGCACGATCATGAGCAGAGATACCAGTCGTCGTCCCATCCCTGGCCTCAACCGAAACAGTGAAGGCAGTTTCAAAACGAGAAGTATTCTGCTGAACCATCATGGGGATCTGAAGTTCCTCCAGACGTTTCCCCTCCATGGAGATGCAGATCAAGCCCCTGCCATATTTAGCCATGAAATTGATCATTTCCGCAGTACACTGTGAAGATGCACAGGCAAGATCACCTTCATTTTCGCGATCTTCATCATCAACGATAATGACTATTTTTCCATTTCGATAATCATCAATAACAGCTTCTATTTCAGCAAAAGTTTTCAAAACCCCGCCTCCATCATCTTAATCAACAAGGAATCTCCGGAACCTTCAGATTGACCATTAACAGCACCGGAATTAAAAATACGTTTAATATATCGCGCCAGAATATCACATTCAATATTTACCTGATCTCCGACTTTTTTGTGTGACAACGTAGTCTGCATAAGAGTTAAAGGAATAAATGATATTGAAATCTCACAATTCCCCGATCGTGCGAT
>JBNKZD010000129.1:0-11674 GCA_050301235.1 Chitinispirillaceae bacterium
AACTGAGATTTTCAAACTTTACACTATTTTCGATGGGACAAGTTTGCGCAAATGTTTCAGCCATGATCTCCATCATGCCAACACCAGGAGCAAGAGGTACGTCTTCAAGACGGTGCTGATTAATCCACTCATCAGTTTCGACTGAAATGATTTTAGACGCACGTAAAGTATTCGAATCAATAATTTCAACACTCTCAAGCAATGGTACATCATACAACAATTGTGGTTTCCAATCGCCGGTAACCATCGATCCAAGACCACAATGAAGAATATTCACCGCGTGTGTACTTCCGCTTGAAATAGCGTTTACTGCAGCAGAAGCACCTTCTCGCGGAGGAATCAGAAAAAGTCCCATAGACTGAGCATTCTGACGAACAAAGGTGTTTCGCCATGCCATCCCCAGATCAGACCATCCTGACCATGCAAGTGCCAAACTGTTGGCCTTTTTATTTACAGTCAAAATGTCTTCTGCAATACCGTTAAGAAACGCATTTGCAGATGAATAATCGGTCTGCGCTTCATTCCCAAACACCCCGGAGATCGATGACATCGAAACCCACAATTTCAGATCTTTAGCCGGACACAATTCAAACAGATGCAATGCTCCCAATACTTTAACATCAACGATATTGAAAAACTCAGCTTTCTCCTTTTTGCTCAGCAGCTGGCTTTTTTCAAAACCTGCACCATGGATGATGCCAGTTACTTTTCCCCATTTCGCAGTAATTTTTTCTATACAGTGTTTTACCTGCTTAAAGCTGGTAATATCACAACTCATGTATTCCAGCTCTCTACCCAGATCCTGAAATTTTTTAAGTGTAATTTGAAGTTCTCGCTGCTTCAAAGCATTTGCAACAGCATCTTCAATTAAAACCGGGGTAGCTCTCATGCCCGAACTGGCTATCAGTTCTCTCAGCTCTGCTTTTCTTTCGTCAATTTTTTTGGCATCCCATTTATCTGTTGTATAATCTTCAGTTGAAAGTTCAGAACGTCCCAGAATAACATATCTGGCAGGAATTTTTGAAGCCATCTCAATTGCAATCCGGGATGTAATACCATTACCTCCACCAGTAATAAGGATTACATCAGATTGATTCAAATCAAATTCAGCTTTCTCTGAAGCACCAGTAGTTCGCGAAAGAACCACCCTCTGAACAAAGCGTGTGGCATTTTCATAAACGATACGGATCCCATCACCACGAGCTCTTAACTCTTTATCAATATAAGAGATACAGTCATCAATTGAAGTTACCTGTTTCATCTCGATTGATAAGAAGAGTGCCCTCCATTCTTTGGCAACACTTTGATAAAACCCCTGAAAAAGATTATTCCATGCAAATTGATTTGATGTGCGACACAACAGTATGCGTTGTGGAAAATTATCTGTACATTTTTTACAGAAATCAAACCGGTTACCCAGAAGTTCATGTAATGATTTTTTGTTATCATGACTGTTTTGATGTAAATCAATTTCAGATGCAAACATGCCGACATCGATCCATATATCAGCTTTTCCATTGATATCATTAACAGAACCGATTTGTTTTACTTCAACAGCTTTGAAATGAGGTTTGAAATATTCCAGTACACTCCCGCATTTTTTCGTGTTATCACTCAATATCCAGAGAGTTAATGATGACAGATCTACTGCTTCAGCATTTGATAAATCAGTTTGCATTAATTCAAGGACGTGTGTGGTAAGTTTTGGAGTATCAGTATCATTTCCAACAGGCTGGTCATTCACAACATTTTTTATCGGTGAAGTTTTTGTACTTTCTGTTTCATTAAGTTCGTTGCTGAATAACTTTATCAGATGCCCCACTGTCGGATAAGCTGAAATCGTAAAATCAACATTGTCGGTCTTTCCAAATAACTCTGATAGTGTCGATAATATTGTAGCCTGTTTTACAGTATCTATTCCCAGATCACCTTCAACTTCCATATCCTCTTCAATCATTTCGGGAGGATAGCCAGTAATTTCAGAGATTACCCTGATTACTTCTTTTCCAGTATCATTTGGAATTTCTGACTTTGAAGATACTGTGACCTGGTTTACTGCAGTGTTATCTTCAGCTGATTTGGTCCCGGTGATAGATGTGTTATTATTTTCAGATGCAAACAATCTAATTAAATGACCTACAGTAGGATAAGCAGACATCTTAAAATCAACATTTTCAGTCTTACCAAATCGTTCTGATAAAGTAGATAATATGGTTGCCTGTTTTACGGTATCTATTCCCAGATCACCCTCAACTTCCATATCCTCTTCAATCATCTCAGGCGGGTACCCGGTTATTTCAGAAATAACTTCTATAACAGCATTTGAAGTGCCGATACTAGTTTGAGGAGCTGCATCATCGGGAGTCTTTTTGTCAAAAATTCCGGTATCAGGTGATTCCCCTTCACTGGCAGACTCTGTGTTTCCGACAGATTCAAACAATTTTATCAAATGCCCTACAGTTGGATATGCAGATATTTTAAAATCGACCTTTTCGGTCATTCCAAAATGTTCCGAAAGTGTAGACAGAATAGTTGCCTGCTTGACAGTATCTATCCCGAGGTCACCTTCAACCTCCATATCTTCTTCGATCATTTCAGGTGGATACCCGGTAATTTTTGAAATTACATCCAATACCTCTTTTGCAGTATCCCTTTTTATGACTGGTAATGATGTTTTACCGGATTGTAATTCAGAAGTTTTTTTCTCAACCACAGCATTAATGGTACTGATTTTAGGAGTTTCACCATTCTCAGCAACACGCAAAACACGTCCGGCAACCTCAAGAGCAGCATCCTTTTTCCCTGATATCTCCTGCATCCATGCTGTGTATTTACTAATATCGTGAACTCTTTGACTGCCACCATTTTTCCATTTTTTCAGTAACAGATAGTTGCCTTGTGAACCAAAACCTGCAGCCATTCTTAAAGCGAATTCGCACTGATGAGCTCCGCCTTTTGATAACTTAAGCCCCTGTAATTTTGGATCCGGAATTTTGAAATTTACAACCGGTGCAGTTTTACCCATTTGAAGGGATCGTGCAGCAAGCACATCTTCAACCGATGTACCCATTGTGTGCCCGGTCATCCCTTTTGTATTGGTAATTTCAATTTTTTTATAATCTTCTCCAAATGTCTGCTGCAACGAGAACGCTTCAGATTCAGAGCACCCGCCACGTGCCGGTGTATAGGTCTCATGAGATACATACAACAGCTTTGAAGCGATCTCCTTACGTGAAATGCTGTGTGCTATTTCCATCTGCCCGATGAAGATATCAAGTTCTTCTGCATATTTTGGTACATCAAGCCGAGCCGGATGACTTCCAGTGTTAAACAGGTGCGAACCAAGCAGTTCGCATACTGGATTAACTCCTCGTTCCTCAACTTTGTCGAGTGTTTCAACAACAATTGCCGCAGCTCCGGAACTCATGATCATTCCGTTTCTTCTTAAATCGAACGGAACTGCCGCGTTGTAGAGATCTGCTTCACATGTAGCTGCACCGGTGCTGAGGAATCCTCCGCCAAGATATGGGAGACTTAACTCTGATGTTGCATCATCACTTGCTATAATCAGCATTCTATCAACTCTTCCGGACTTAACCATCTCTTCAGCGAGAGTAATTGCTGTCGATGTTGACGAACAAGCTGCATCAAGCTGAAAATTTGGTCCAAGAGCCTGGATGTATTGCGCGATTCTGTTATTTGCGAGACTTGAAATTTGATTAATAAATTGATGATTAAAATGAAATACTTCGTTTTGAGAAGGTATTCCAGAGAGTCTCTGATAATTGAGTGTAAACCAGTCAGTTAACAGTTTTTTAGCCTGGCAGTCTTTCACTGCAGGAAGAAGAGCTTCATAGAAAGAGATTATTTCGTTTCTGTACTTATTACCAAATTTATAACTGATATGCCTTGACACTTCGGCAATAACCGTTTCAACTAACGGAAAACTGTGCGCATAAATTACTCCGGTGCGTTTCTGCATACTTTTTGGGAGCGCCCATCGATCCGGCAGAAATCCTCCTGATGCAGTTTTTGTGTATTGACGAACCAGTGGAATTTGCGCATCACGAAGTGCTTCATATCCAGCTGCAATTCCATGCATAATCGCAGCGTTCATCTGCTCAATCTCTTTGGGATCCCATCCATAATCATTTAATGGATCGATTTTTCCAAGTTTTCCAGCTAACTGGATAACATTGTTCAGCGAATCTAACTGAGTAAATACCGGGCCCTGCACCGTTTTCTCAACTTTGGTTACATTAAGTTCGACAAGCCGTTGTTTTTCCTCATCGGTTAACCGTTCTATAAAATTTCTGCCTTCAAAAAGCTGTTCAAAATTATCATCCTGAAAGCTCTTTTTATACGAACCAGGCAACCCTACAGAAACACCACTGTATACTACTCTGCACTTTTTGTCAGCAGATCTTTTGCTTTCGTTATACATGGGAAGTGAGTTTGAGGATTTTTCAACTATAACCCCGGTTTTCTTTGCTGCATTTGTCCCAGATGTAGTAACATCGGGAGTAATACCTTTTTGCATATCGGCAGGAGGAAGATACCGCACAGGGATACCTTCGACAAACATCTGCGCAAGCGCTTTCTGAAAGGCTTCGATCTCATTTCCATCTTTGTTGTTCGTAGAGATGACAGTAACCTCTTTCGCAGAAAGAATGGATTGCGTTAATTTGCTTAGAACAGTACCGGGTCCAGTCTCAATAAATAACTGAACACCCTTATTATAAAGAGATTCAATTGATCCCAGATAATTTACAGGAGCAATTATGTGTTTTTTAAGAATCCTGCGAATTTCTGAAGGTTCATCAGGATATTGATTGCTGAGTTCATTTGAGTAAACAATTGTATCTGGTTTTCTGAATTCAACAGTATCAAGATAGTAGCTGAACTGATCAGCTGCACTTTTTACAACCGGTGAATGGAATGCATGACTGACTTTGAGTTCAACAAATTGTATGTTTTTATTTTTAAGATACGTGCAAAAAGTATCGATTGATTTTGTATCACCACTGACAATAACCTGCTCGGGTGAATTTATATTTGCCGGATATACAGTACATCCGGACTCTTGTATTAATTTTCGTATGGCATCTAAACCTGTTCTCAATGCAACCATTTTGCCATTATCATCTGATTGCATATCAATAAAACTTCTGCTTCGGCGCTCCATCATTTCCAGTGCATTTTTTTCAGAAATAGAACCGGCAGCAACAAGCGCAATAATCTCTCCGAGACTATGCCCAACCATATAGTGCGCATCCACACCAACATCCTGGAGTAATTTGAACATGACGAGACTGGAATACATCATTGCAGGATGCGTATTGCGGGTATTTTTAAGCAGCGATTCAGTCTGGTCTTTCCCTCTGGCAGTAGAATCTATCAGATCTCTGATGCGCTCCCCAGTCTGCTCTTTCCAGAACATATCCATCGGAATGGCAACTCTCTTTATTGACGGATACGCCTTTTGCAAATGTAATAACATGTCAGGATACTGAGAACCCTGTCCTGGAAATAAAAAAGCAGTTTTTTGAGGAGAAACAGGATCGGATTCTTTGAAGAAAATTCCTTTGGATTTTAACGCAGCCGGATTTCCACTATTGTTTGACCAGAATTCAATTTTTCTTTTCAAATCATCAGAAGAATCAAAACAGAAACCAATACGACACAAGTCTGAAACAGATGCCCGATAATTTACTTCTGTTAAGATATCTATTTGAACGGTATCATTCTGAATAATTTTTGACAGTGCATTTCTGACAATTGTATCCAATTCATTTTTATTTTTTCCGGAACACCACAACGTGTAATAACTGCTCTCATTCTTCTGTTGCTTATATTTAATTTCCGGGACATACTCTTCCTTCCGGAACTCTTCAAGAAGTATATGGTAATTAGCTCCACCAAATGCAAACGCACTGACACCAGCACGGCGTGGATAGGTCTTTTCTTTCCATTCCCTTACTTCTGTATTAATATAAAAAGGCGAATTTGCAAGACCCAAAGCAGGGTTTACTGTTACACAATTGGCTGATGGTGGGAGTGTTTTATTTTTTATTGCAAGAATAGCTTTTATAAGCCCTGCAATACCTGCAGCTGACTTTAGATGACCAATATTTGATTTTGCTGATCCAACAGCACAAAATTCATGCCCATTTACTCCGGTACTTTCAAATGCGAGTTTCAGAGCATCGATTTCACTTTTGTCACCGACTACTGTGGATGTACCATGCGCTTCAATCAGCTCTATCGTATCAGCAGGAACTTCACTCATCTCAATTGCCTGTTGAATCGCTTTTGCCTGATACCTGAAATTTGGCGCAGCTATTGATTTTCCTTTACCATCACTATTATGTCCGTAACCAATAATTGTACTTAGTATAATATCGCCATCAGTAATAGCATCAGAGAGCCGCTTTAATATGACAACACCTCCACCCTCTCCTATGACAAATCCATTCGCCCGAACATCAAAAGGGTAGGAACCTGTCGGGCTAAGTGCATTTATTCCCGAAAAGTAGATACGCCCAAGTTCTCCGTTAAGCAAATCTGCGCCACCGCAAATAACAACATCAGATTCACCGGATGAAAGATGCTGGACGCCATTGATCACCGCTGCCAGTGATGATGCACATGCGGCATCTACAGTATACGCATGCCCGTGAAAATCAAAAGTAGCAGCAACCCTTGCAGCTGTTATATTTGGTAAAACTCCGGGAGCAGTATCCTCAGTAACAGTAAACGTTCCGGACCTGATTTCGTTTTCGATATTTTGTATAACTTTTGTCCGTTTACTTTCGGGTAGTTCATTGAATTCCGGCGTGTTTTTAAGATGGTACAGACAGCGGTCAAGATTAATTCTCCGAAGAAAGTTATAATGTAAAGGCCCCCCAAGAGAGGTCCCGATAAAAACCGATACCTTGTCACGATTCCATTTGCTGGAGTCAACCATTTTCAAAGCTTCATCAACCGATAACAGAATAGCTTTCTGATTTTCATCCATATGTCTGGATGTCGCGGGCGGTATCCGGAACTTCAATCCATCAAAATTAAGGGTAATCGCAGATGATCCGATATCGGTATACGATTTATCGTTTTTATCTGGTTTTCCATACACATTCGGGTCAAAATGTGTTTTTCGATCAAAGATCTGTTCGCTAACAGGGCCGATTGACACTTTTTTTTCGAGAATGTTTTTCCAGTACGTCGATGTTTCCGGCGCATCCGGAAAAACCCCACCGATTCCTACTACAGCTATTTTTTCTATACGTATTTGATCTGACATTATGTACCAGCAAAATCTTTCTGTTGTAAAGAACAATCGATTTCATATAGTTTTTTACAAGCCATCTTTATGGTTTCATGTGTTACACAACAGGAAAATCGTATACAGTTTTTGTATCGTTCTCCACCAAACAGAATACCTGGCAGATAAAGCAGTGGATTGTCTCCAGCCTGAGCTTTATCCCTGAACCGTTTTTCATCTTTGTAACGCTCAGGAAGTGTAACCCACAGGTAAAATGTACCTTCAGGCATTTCAGATTTGTAACCTATTTTTTTTACACAATCGTACAATATCTCAATATTATCCTTGTAGTACCTGACATTTGTAACACAATTCATTGGTAATTTCGCAAGTATTCGATGTTGCAATAAAGGAGCATGAACAACCCTCATACGCATATTGAGATGAAGTGCGATGCGAAGAGTGTCACGGTCAACCTTACAACCATAATCCGGATGAACAGCAAAATATCCGATCCGTTCTCCGGATAAGCTCATTGATTTTGAATAAGAATTTACCTTAAAAACGAATGAGTAATGTGGCAGTATCGATGGAACAGATTTTTCTGTAAAGATAATCGTATCATACACCGAATCCTCGAGCACGCATATTGAAATCCCGTACTCACTGTTTTTTCTATCCAGCACTTCAGCTAACAGTTTTAGTTCCTCTTTGGTGTACACAATTCCAGTGGGATTATTTGGTGAATTTATAATAATCGCTTTTGTATTTTCAGTAATCGAATTCTCAATTTCCTCAATATCCAAACCATACGTTTCATTTGAAAAAACTACTACAACTCGTCCGTTATTACTTTTTACCATATTAATGTATTCTATAAAATATGGTGCGATGATAATAACTTCTCCGGCAGATCCCTCTGCAGAATCATCTTTTTCATAGTCTAAAAGTGTTTTTAAAATAATATCGATAGCTCCAGTTGCTCCGACAGTAATAGCAACATCACGTCTGTCAAAATTCAATTCATAATCATCTCTTAATTTCTGAGCAATCTTTCTGCAAAGTCCAAAAGGATCATCATCAACAATGTAACCGTGCCTGTTCCACTCAGCACTTTCAAGTTCACCAAGAACTTCGCGCATTGCCTGATAGTAGGCTGCCGGTGGCTTGAGGTTTGGATTTCCTATAGTCAAATTTATCGGCTTACATCCATCCCGTCTATCACTTCTGAACACATCATAAATTGACACATCCTGCTCTGTTGCAACTTCCGGGGAATTTACCATTACATTGCCCTCAGCTGTTTACGATCGATTTTTCCCATTGTGTTCTTAGGAAAATCAGACATAAAAACAATTTGTTTCGGAACCTGAAAATTAATAAGGTGAAGCGTACAATGTTTTACCAATTCTCTTTCTGTCAGAGTACAATTATCTTTCAGCATTACAAACGCTTTAACAATTTCTCCAAAAACTTTATCTTCAGCACTGACAACCACCGATGTTTGCACTGATGGGTGCGTGTTTATTATCGATTCTACTTCAAAAGGTGATATTTTTATTCCTGCAATATTGATAATGTCCTTTATACGGCCAGTCATGACCAACTGACGATCCTCGGTGATAAATCCCTTATCACCCGTATGAAACCAGTCGTTTCGGAAAATAATGCTGTTTTCCTGAGGCATGTCCAGATAACCAGATGTCACACTGTTCCCTCTGATAACAATCTCTCCCTCACTGCCAGCTTTGACAATATTATCTTCTTCATCAACAATTTCTACTTCAATTAATTCTTTTGATGGACACACTCCGACATGCCCGGTACACATTGGCTCCTGATGAACACGCCAAACTACTCCACCAGTAGTTTCTATCAATCCGTACCCCTCATGCAGTTGATTATCTGTAACATTTTTCCACTCCTCCACAGTCGCTTTATCAAGTTTTGAAGCAGCACAAAATGCCATTTGAAGATTCTTCAATGTACTGTGTGCCAGCTTTAATCTTAATAATTGCTGATAATGCGAAGGTACACCATAAATATGAGTGATATTTTTTAGACGAATTGTTTCTTCTACCTTCAAAGGATGAAATGAACGAAGAATAAACATTTCCGAATGAGTCAGGATTGTCCATGGAATCAGAAAAATTGATCCAAATCCATGTGAGAATGGGACAAAACAGATATGCCGGCTGTCTGAATCAGAGGGCTTCCAATATTGAGAGGCGATTTTGAAGAAATTTTGATGATTTCTATAGTTTAATGGTACCCCTTTGGGAAGACTCGTCGTACCAGAGGTGTAGTAGATATACGATGTTGTATCAAGATCCCAATTAAACATTTCAGATCTACATTTTTTGGGATCTTTTGTTGAAATTTCCTGTGCAATTTCTTCAACATTAACAGTCTTACATATATCAGAAATATCAGATGTTATCTCATGCTTTTTAAGATTACTGATAAGTAATCGACACTTTGTCTGTTTCAAATGATAAGGAAGAGATCTGGCTTGAGCCAGTGGATCGAGCAGACACGAAACAGCCCCAATATATTGCGCTGCCATGTGCGCACAGATAAAATCAATACTGTTGTAAATGTGAAGAGCAACAACATCACCTGAACTGATACCAGTTTCAATATAAAAAACTGCATATTTTTTAATGAAATTTTTCAGATTATCATATGTAATACTATATCCACTTTCAATTTCAGAAAAAACGGTACGATCAGTATATTGAGAAGAGATATTGAACAATGTTTCACAATAATTCATTCTAACTCCCTAAAAACTGCCTTTTATTGTTCACAATTACCCAATTTTTCAATTTTATAAAGTGTAACAGCGCAATAGCGCATTCAATAGTTCTAACAGTTTAATTTTTCGAGAATTACACAATTCGAGAATAAATCCAGGGTTACATAAAATAAGAATAAATTGGGAGATACGCAAGATATTTAAATTATTTATTGATGAATGAAGCTCAGGAAGAAGCGGAGGGTATTCATATCATAAATTTTAAATATTATTCTATTATTATATCAATTCGAGAACTGATTGTGTTACCAGCCAGATCTTCAACAAAAACCGTATATGAACTGTTGCCTCGTACGAAAGGTATTTCACCTTTATATATATAGTCATTGTTGTTTCTTAGAAGAATCGTCTGTCCCTTACCAATCATTTTGCAGTATTTGATAGTTTCAGGTACATTACCAATTTGATCCTCAATTTCAACCACGACTGATGGATTTTTTGGTTTCACTCTGTCGATGTTAGGTCCTGGCATTGGAGGAACCCCTTCAATGCGGTACGGGTTTTCAGTCGGCTCGATAAATGAGACTGTCAGCGGTCCCGGAAGATAATATATCACCCCAGAGATCATTGTTGAAACATTATTAGCCATATCACGCACAATTATCGAATACTGATTTTTTCCTTCAAGAAGAGTATATTGTTCATTTTTGCCGGATTCAGTGGCTATCAATTCTGTAATACCATTGTTTTTTATTTCAATAGTCAATTTATCATCGGGAGTGCGATCGAGAGCCTGAATATTTATTGTCTGTACTCGTACTGCCTGCTGACCTTTCGCCTGAACGATGCATTGCGGAAAACTGGTATTAATCTGGTTTGATTTTCCATTGATTTTAACATTCAATGATTTTGATATTTCCTGCTCACCATTTCTGGCAGTTATGTCCAGTATGTAGTCACCGATATCTTTTTCCTGAAGAAGGAGTTCACTTGAGAATGTTCCGTTCGTCATCACTGGCACACTCTTGTTATTGATTGTTATTACTGAAAGCGGAGTAGTTTTACCAGCAATTTTTAATATTTTTCTATCAATCACCTGTCCGTTTTGCGGAGTGGAAATATCCATAATCAGCTTCTCTTTTTTAGATTCGTACACAACAGTCCGCTCTTCAACAAGCTCTTCCCCACCGTATTCAGCCCGAATCTCCATAGTGTATGACTGCGGCTCATCGGCTATTGGTATACGCGAACTAAAAAATCCATCCCTGCTGACCTGAACTATCGCATCATTTACGTAAACCTTTGCACCAGCACTAGTACTCCCTGTTACCTGAATAAAAGGTTCGCTTATCTTTTGACCGTTAGATGGAGAAACAACATTTAATGTAAATTTTGTCACCGGTGTATAAGTAACTACGAACTGCTGTACAGTACGTGTATTCCAGGGATCCCAAGCTTCAACAACTATCGTATTCATTCCTTGTGAAAGTGTCAGATTCACTTCACCTTCTTTTCCATTCACAGAAAATTTTGCATTCTCACTTACAGATATGTCGAGTTGAATGTTTTTTGATATCACATCCATATTATTTTCAATATTCTGTACCGATAATTCGAGTTTTGGATGATATTCTATACTGTATTGTTGACTAGTG
>JBNKZD010000130.1:0-5648 GCA_050301235.1 Chitinispirillaceae bacterium
TGAGTTATATAGGTATACTCAACAATTCCCAGAGGGTTTCCTTTTCAGTGAAAAATGATTAAATAAAATTTTGAAGCAGGCAATGTTGCAGCTGCGCACATCCTCAAGTCGAAATAACACTTGCTCTTAAAACAAAACCAACCAGCCAGACTCCCCCCAAAACATAGATTAGCCATTTTTTACGAAATACAGCAAGTAAAATCAGTAACAAGATCATGATTACACGAATGTAATTCAATCCTTTTAAATCATAGAAGAAATGGCTCGCTACAAAAATGGCTGCAATTGAGCATATCAGTGACAGTCGTTCGTCAAAATATGTCCGGGTATTGGTCCCCTGATCAGGAGTAAAAATATTGGTGACCATGAGAAACAAAAAAGGGGGTATCAGAAAAGAAAGGTATGAGAGGTACGACTGCCCGGCAAGTTGATTTACCAGATCAATATAAATAAAGATATTATACACCGCGACCTCTGTGAGAATAATGGTGAAAAGCACATAGGGAAAATAGCGCTCTTCAGGACTAAAGAACCGTTTCCACTGACCAAGTAAATCTGCCAACCCAATACCATAAATCAGCAACGGAATAAATGCCATATATTCTCCGACGTCCATTTAGCTGATTTTTATATTGGTGCCTGATCTAATCACACCTGTAAAATAACAAAAAAGTCCATTTGTTAAATGGACTTTTCGTGTGCGCACGAGAGGAATCGAACCTCCACGGCCGCAATGGCCACCAGGCCCTCAACCTGGCGCGTCTACCAGTTCCGCCACGTGCGCAGGTAGATCTTTCTTTTCAGGGTGGCAAAACTAATACGAAAAAATATTAATACCAATACTTTTTATTTCTTCCAGAGCGCGTCGAGGAAATTGCGTTCTGAATCAAAAAAGTGATCAATCACGTTGAATCCTGAAGCTGAAGCCATGCTATCTGTTTCCCCCGGATCAAATTTTCTTGAAATTTCCATATGTATCGGTTCCCAGGCCCGAAAATGAAATGAATGTGCCCCGATTTTCACCGTCTGTTCTTTCCGGCTCACGAGATAGCTCCTCGCCTGCCCCGACACAGGGTCATAAAACGGATAATGCTGGAATGCGTCCCTGTCAAAATTACCTGAAAGCTCATGGTTAATTCGGTCCAGCAAATTCAGGTTAAAGGAAGCCGTCACTCCACTTGAATCATCATATGCGGCAAGTATTTTCCTGGGGTCCTTTTTTAGATCAAATCCAACCAGTACCATATCCCCGGGATGCAGTGCTTCAAATAACCGGGCAAGAAAAACTGCCGCCCTCTCATCGGTAAAATTTCCAATATTGGAACCCAAAAACAGGATCACATTACGATTTACATTATCCAGGTGATTGATTGCGCTGAAATACTCATCCTGAATTCCCTCCACATGAAGGTCCGGCAGCTCACTTAGCAGGTTTTCTGTAAGACTGGTAAGGGCGTTGGAAGAAATATCAATCGGACGGTACGTAAACTCAGCCCCATGTTGCAAAAAGTATCGTAGCAGCACCTTGGTCTTTAGTCCGTCTCCTGCCCCAAACTCAAGAAGATTAAAGGGCGATTCAGCGGCATCAATGGACTCATAAATTTGAGCACTGTTATCCTGTAAAACTTCAAATTCGCTGCGGGTAAGATAATATTCATCCAGACTCATGATCTGTTGAAATAGTTTATCTCCCTTGGCATCATAAAAATAGCGGGAATCAAACTTTTTTGGCTGGGAAGAAAGTCCGTTGATGACGTCCTTTTCAAACTGTTTTATCATGTATAAAACTTTATTGATTGGCAGCTAGTCGCAAACCGGAAAAAAGCCAGCGATGCTGCGGTTGAAAAAAATTCCGGTAGGTTGCCCTGATATGATCCTGCGGTGTGGCGAACGAGCCTCCCCGCAATACCATTTGATTTACCATGAACTTGCCATTGTATTCGCCAACTGCACCTTCAGGAGCCTTATAAAATGGATATGGAAGATATGCGCTGGAAGTCCATTCCCAAACATCACCATAAAACTGATTCTCCCCACTGTCTGCCGGCCGGGTCTCCAGGTTATAGGAATCGTAAAGGTTTCCAGATTTCGGATCCCCATACGTCCTGCAAGCAACTTCCCATTCAAATTCTGTTGGCAACCGATATCCAGCCCATTTAGCAAAAGCATCTGCTTCATAATAATTCACATGATTCAGGGGCGCATCCATATCAATAGGGCGTAATCCGCCATTGAGCGAATAGATCATCCAACCCTGCTCGGTTTCATGCCAGTGTAGCGGGGCTTTCACTTCATTGGAATTCACCCAACTCCAGCCATCCGACAACCAATGCCGGTAATCCCCATAAGCCCCATCTTTCATAAACTCGAGATATTCCCGATTGGTCACCAGGCGGTCTGCTATGCGTGCTCCATGTAAAAAGACCTGATGCCGACCGTGCTCATTATCAAAACTGAACCCATCGCTGTCGTGACCGATAAGATGGATGCCTTCTTCCACTTCAAGCCAGTTCACAGGTCTGCTTCCGAACGATTCAATTTCCCGGAATTCCCGGTAAGCCGGAAATAAGGGATTATTACCCAAAATATATTTGATGTCATACAACAGTAATTCCTGATGCTGCTGTTCATGATTTAAGCCAAGTTCCAATAGTGTAAGTATCTCGGTGCCGGGCTCCGACTCCAGAAGTGATGCCATCTCTTCATCCACATAATGGCGGTAATCGAGCACCTCCTCAACTGTCGGCCGCGTAAGGTTCCCCCGGTCGGTGCGAATCACCCTGGCCCCCTTTCCTTCATAATAACTATTGAAAACATAGGCATATGAAGGATTATACACCTGGTATCCTTTTTTAAGGGGTTCCAGGATGAATGCCTCGAAAAACCAGGTGGTATGACCGAGGTGCCATTTGGGCGGACTGACATCCACAATGGGTTGTACAACATGGTCTTCTGCCTCAAGCGGACGGCAAATTTCTTCAGACCGCTGCCGAACAAGAAGGAATTGTGTGAAGGGGGATGAATCTACAGCTAACATATGCGGTTTTTCTTACTCTATAAAGTTAAGAACCCGCAGATTGTTTATACAGAAAACAGGAGATTTTCTGTCAGATCAGGGCAGATCAGGAATGTTTGGCTACCTCAATGGTATGTGAATGAGAATGTGCCTTTACTGCAGCATAAAAAAATACCCCGAAAAAAATCGCCATTGACACTATTGCAAGTAAAAACATCATTTCTAATTAATCATAAAGTTGGTTCGTTCAGTAATGAAGGTACAAATAAAACATTTTCAAATTGGTTTTAGTTTTTCCATGGCACCACATTTGTAAGAAGTTTACCAAATCTGAACGATTTTACAAATACGCTGAACCGTTCGCCCTATCATATGTGTTAGTATAGGCGGAAAACGTATATTTGAGGAAATTTCGGGAAAAATTTAAATGTTTGAAATGAGAAATAATGTAATGAAAACCATGTTTGTGCTGCTGATCCTGATATCAGTACATACAACAGGTATGACACAGGATCAGTATTCCGGCAGCGGAACGCCGCAAAACTGGTTTGTACTGGATCCTGCAAAGGATAAAGTTCAGGGACTGAGCGTAGATGAAGCCTATTCATTCCTTGCCGATAAAAAACGCCAGGCGAAACCCGTTATTGTAGCGGTTATCGATTCAGGTGTTGATATCGATCATGAAGACCTGCAGGGTAAGATCTGGATCAATGAGGATGAAATCGAGGGAAACGGTATTGACGATGATAATAATGGTTATGTCGACGATCGGTATGGCTGGAATTTCATCGGTGGCGCCAATGGAAATGTGGAACAGGACACTCATGAAATGACACGTGAATATGTGCGGCTGTCGAAAAAATATGGAGATATGGACGAAAAGTCCGTTAAGAAAAGCGACAAAAATGAATACGAATATTATCTGAAGGTAAAGAAGGATTTCGAAGAAACATATGAGAAGGCCGCTTCCCAATACGCATGTTATAATGGCCTTTATACTAATGTTGTGCGATACAATACTTTATTGAAAGCATATCTGAATGTGGATTCAATCCAAATGAATGACCTCAGAAGGATCAAAACCCAGGATTCAACGATCCTTGAAGCTCGAAACCTGGCGGGAATGATTTTCCAGCAGGTGGGTGAAGATGTAAATTTCGGTGATGTTGCCGTCGAGCTGGAAGGAGCCGTGAAATATTTCGGTGACCAGGTGAATTATGCGTATAACACCGACTTTGACCCCAGAAGTATCGTGGGTGATGACTATTCGAATCCAACCGAACGTATTTATGGCAACAATGACGTTGTAGGTCATGACCCAAGTCACGGAACCCATGTTTCTGGGATCATCGCCGCCAACCGTGATAACAATATTGGGATTCAGGGAATCGCGGAAAATGCCCAAATCATGGCAATTCGGGCTGTGCCTGATGGGGACGAGCGCGATAAAGACGTAGCTAATGCCATTCGCTATGCCGTAGATAATGGCGCCAACATTATCAATATGAGCTTCGGAAAATCCTATTCGCCCGACAAAGAGGTAGTTGATGAAGCCATCAAATACGCTGAATCAAAGGGCGTGTTAATGGTTCATGCGGCAGGGAACAGCTCTAAGAATATTGACAAATCGGATAATTTCCCAACAAGAAATTTTAACGATGGAAAATCTGCCGGGAACTGGCTGGAAATTGGTGCCTCCTCCGCAGGTGAAAATGCGGATTTTGTGGGCAATTTCTCGAACTTCGGCAAAAAGACAGTTGACGTATTCGCTCCGGGCGTGAACATCTATTCCACGACCCCAGGAAATACATACGAAAGCTTTAACGGAACCAGTATGGCATCGCCTGCAACGGCCGGTGTAGCAGCAATGCTGATGTCATATTACCCCGATCTTACTGCAGCTCAGGTTCGCGACATACTGAATAAATCATCACGCAAATTTGACAATCTCAAGGTGAATAAGCCCGGATCTGAAGAATTGGTAGACTTCTCTGAGTTGTCCATCAGCGGAGGATTGATCAATGCCTACGAAGCTGTGAAGATGGCCGAATCGCTTACCATTGAGAAAAAGGATTAATTTGTATCTTGTAACCTTAAACAGGTAAAAGTATGTATACAATTTTAACGCATGTCCATTCCGGACTCAGATGGATCGTATTACTCACGCTCCTGGTGGCAATTGTAAATGCTATCGGAAAAACGAATGGTAATCGCGCTTACCTTCGAAGTGACATGCAACTATCACTCATGGCACTTGTATTTACGCATGTTCAGCTTTTGGTCGGTTTAATACTTTATTTCATCAGTCCGAAAGTTGTTTTCTCGGTTGAATCCATGAGCAATGATATATTGAGATTTTTCCTGGTGGAACATATCTTTATCATGATTATCGCTGTGTTACTCATTACCGTTGGTTACAGTCGCGCAAAAAGAGCTATTGATGAAGGCAAGAAGTTCAGAAATATTTTGGTATTCTATCTTCTGGGTTTGCTGTTGATCCTTGCGGGGATTCCATGGCCATTCCAGGATTATGGTACCGCATGGTTTTAGACAAAAGGCTGCCCCGTAAGGGCGGCCTTTTTTTTTATAATCGAATTACATATGCGACCCCCGTTTTACAGGGGTCGTTTTG
>JBNKZD010000131.1:0-6413 GCA_050301235.1 Chitinispirillaceae bacterium
TGGAGAGAGGGTCGGGGAGAGAGGCGATATGCGACTCTTGCAGGCATAGTGTTTAATGTTCCTTTTTTCCGCCTCTCCATCGTAAATGGAGAGGGGGCAGGGGGTGAGGCGATCTGCGAATCTCGCAAATATAGCGTAGCACTTTTCTTTTTTCATACTCATATACAAGAAAATTAGCAGTTTTTCGCATTAACCATAGATATATAATTTATTTTTTGATGCAACCGCAAGGCGGTGAAAGGAATAAAATGAAGAATTTTACATTAATAGAGCATGATTCGCAGGTCACCGACTTTCAGCGATACCTGTCTGATAATAATATAAAGATGCTCGCGTATGATTTTGAGCTGGAGAGCAATCTTCATGTATATGGTCAGATGATTTGTCTTATTCAGATATTTGATGGTACCAATTATTTTATCATCGATCCGTTTCATATCAGCGGACGTAAATTGGCTGAGCTCCTTGAAGATAAAAAGATTCTCAAGCTGTTCTATGCCGCTGATTCAGATCTCAGTTTTGCTTTGCTTCAGTATAATATCAGAGTGAAATCGGTTTTTGATATACAGATTATGGCAGAGATTCTCGGTTTTGAAAGACTTGGGCTTGATGAAATACTGATGAATGTACTTGGAGTCGAGCATAAACATAAAAGTAAATATCAACGATATAACTGGACGGTCCGTCCCATACGTGAAGACGCTCTGGAGTATGCATTGACTGATGTTGAACATCTGATAAAACTTCACGACGCTCTTCTGAAAATGGTTGAAAAAGCGGGTTTGAGCACCGCACTGCTGCACACTGTGATAAAGCGGAGAAATGAGTTTGATCGAAAGACGGTACCTGCAGCATTCAAATCGGCAGAGTATAAATCACTCGATCACAGAATGAGAAAACGATTCGAGAAAATTTATCATATCCGTGATGGGTTCGCACGTAAAATCAATTGTCCCCCTGATTGCGTTTTAACAAAACAGCAGATGGCTAGTGTTGCGGTTGACAGCGCCTCTATTAATGAACTCTTATTCTCACGAAGAGTTCCGGAGCAGTATTATCAACCGATTTGTGATGCGCTGAGAACTGTCAGATAATTATTTCTACAACGTTAAAATACCTGAATCGCATCAAAAAGGTCATTGAGCGGAGTCGAAATGACAAGCGTGATTTGCTAAAAATGCGCCGTCTCGACTCCGCTCGACGACCCGAACAGTAATTCTAACGTTGTAGAATTATAGCGGATTGATCTTAAAAAACGAAGGTTTATTTTTAGGCTTTTTCACTCGCAAAGGATGACGGTTACGCCATTTGTTAAGATACGCCTGATACCTTTGTATCTGCTCCGGATCATCATATTTAATTGGTGGCGGGTTTTGAAAATGCCAGTAATTCTGAATGTACGCTCTGACCTGAGCCTCTCCAGCTTTCATCATTTTTACCGATCCCCCATAATGAAATGCTGAAATTTCAGGATAATTGGGAATCTGCTCACGCTTTCCATACCCTGGAGGATAGGTGTAGTCACGGATCACTAATTTACCAATAATTACATTGTTCCGACAGGTAAAATTTCTGCGATTGATCTGATAATCTATAGGGGAGAGTGTATCGGGCTGCTTTTTAACTTCACCGGATGGCAACAGCTGGGGAATGTTCTGCTGTGAATCGAGTGAAAAAACAGCTTTGGTAAGCATTCCCTTTTCATCATAGGTAATGACAGCATTTAAAATTGGCTGTTGTACAGCGCTACTGTCTGTAGTAAAATTAACACATGTCCAGAGCTTATCGATATCATAATAAAAAGTGATTTTAGTATCAGGCTTTTTAAACAAAAATGCTATTTCACAACAGGAATCATCCATTGGAACATAGTTGTTTAAACAAACTGGAATGGACATGATACCCTTATTGAAAAAAACTTCAGGTGAACAGAAATCGCTTTTTACTGTATCCTGCTGTGCAACGACTGATGAGTCCTGTGCATTGACATTAACAATAAAAAACGATAGCCAGAACAGTATCTCTGTCAAAGCGATCCGCAGTTTTTTTTTGTCGAATTTATTTTTCATTTTTTTGTCATTCTGTTAAATTGATATTGGGCCTATACTCAAAAATAGTACAATTATTGCGCCCAAAATTCACTCACCACGCAGAATTCGAACATCGCTTCTTTCTATAATTAAAAATGACATAGAAATAGTATTAATAGGGATTGTTTAAGTTCAAGATCGTTAATCAGGGTTATTAGTCTTATATTCTAGCTTTTTTGATGGACCGTTGCGGGGATGGAGTGGCGATCTATGATTTCACTTCGTTATTCACAATTCGATATTATTTTTTAACCTGCATTTCCACATCTCGCCAGCACCCTTCCTTCAATCCTTCAATATCCCACTCCCCAAACCGTTCCCGATGAAGTTTAAGAACCGTGTACCCCTGCGAAGCAAACATCCGTTTGACCTGATGATACTTGCCCTCTTCAAGGGTAATTCTGGCGTTACGTGGGTCAAGTATTTCAAGTGTGGCAGGTAGACAGGGCTTCTTTTCACCATGAAGTTGTAGTGTACCGGATTTAAACAGCTCAATAAGTGAACCTGAGAGATCTTTATCAACTGTTAAACAGTATACTTTCGATACATGTTGAGTTGGAGAGATCAGACGATGTACCAGATCCATTTTATCGGTGATGAGCAGGGCACCAGTGGTTTCTTTATCGAGTCGTCCGATTGTTGTTGGTACCGGATTGCGGGTCATCCACTGAGCTGGAAGGAGGTCGAATACAAGAGCACCTTCAGAAGGATCGTGAGAACATACGTATCCTGCCGGTTTATTCATTACAATCAAAATTCCATCAGGGTGGTCTAATGGTTGGTCATCGATCATAACCTCAGAAGGCTTAGCTTTACTTGAAGAGTCAAAAATTTCGACATTATTGACAGTGACTTTGTGGGTTTTCAGAAACTTGTCCGCACTGCGACGGCTTGTAAAACCATGATTAGCGAGTATTTTATCAATTCGTTCCATCTTAAGAAAATAATAAAAGCCCTGGAACGGGCTTTTATTAAAATTATATCTTAATTTCAATTTTTCTCGGTTTCACCTCTTCCCTTTTTGGAATGGTGATTTTCAACAGGCCATTTTCCAGTACTGCTGATACTTTGTCTTTATCATAGTCATCCGAAAGCTGGAACGCACGGTAATAATTGCCGGAGTTGAACTGTCTGAGAACGCAATTCCCGGGTTCCCGCTGGGATGTTTTTGCATTGATTATCAATGAATTACTCTCATCAAACTGAATGGTCACATCGCCTTTGGCTACTCCTGGAAGGTCCACCGCCAGAAAGAGCGCGTCTTCAGATACATATATGTCTACATCCGGACTGAAAGCCGGGCCACTGTTTTCCAGTTTTTCTGCTGCAGTAGTACCAATTTCCTGCTTTTCCCTTTTTTCAAGTTCTGTTGCCATGGTTACATCCTCCGGTGTTATTGTGCATTTACAGTTATCGTTTTCGGTTTGGCTTCTTCAGCTTTTGGCAGAGAAACAGACAGAATGCCATTAACAAATGATGCTTCGATCTTTTCTGCGATAATTTTTGATGGCAGGCGAACGGTTTTTTCAAAATCACCTTTGGAGCGTTCCCGTCGGATCATTGTCATTTTTTTACTTTCGTCACAATCGTTCAGTTTACCACTCAATTTAAGAGCGTTGTCAACAAATGTGATCGCTATCTTGTCTTTTGTCATACCCGGCAGTTCTGCTGTCACTATAATGTTATCCGGGTTGTCATAAACATTGATCAATGGATAGGTAGCATTTGTACTGCTGCTTCCTGGATACGATGAAAACAGGTTGTTCATTTCTCTTCGTAACCGGTTCATCTCGTGTAAAACATCAGTGTTCCAGAACATAACATCCTCCATGAGATTGTTAAACTGTTTGTATTGTAAATTTCATTATTTAATGAACTGTTTAATTGAAAAGTTCACTTATGGTTTCAGTCTCACCCGCAAATACATCGAGGGTACCTTTTGAAAACGATGGATTTTCAAAATCTATCTCCTCATCATCAACATCAACTGTTTCAAATTCACTCATCGCATCAGGATCCATAAGGATATCATCCGGATCGTAATAATCATCCATCAACAACATATTCAACCTCCCTGGTTACTGGTGCATATATGGTTATTGTTTGTTTACCATTTGCTTTTGTTATTTTCATTAACATTGTATTAGCATATTTCCTGCCAATTTAAAAACAGCGGATTTGGTTCTTTGGAAACAATCAGACAATTGGGATGATAATGAGATGTTTCAAAGTTGAATGCTGTTATGTAAAAAAATGAAACAGTTGAAACAGTTTTGTGAATGTAAGTTCAATCATCTGCAATGAATCTGCATTCGTTTATATTCGGCACATATCGCGCATTACCATCATGAAAAATGGTATGGGATATCCCGATCACTTGATAGGTGATCAGATACCGATCACTAACGGAGAGGGGGGCAGGGTGTGAGGCGAAAAAAAAGCGGAACAGTTTCCTGTCCCGCTTTTCAAAGAATAAGAAAAGAGGTAAATTACAAAATAGATTAGTAATCCATACCGCCACCAGGCATACCTGCCGGAGGAGCAGCATCTTTTTTCTCTGGTTTGTCGGTAATGATACATTCTGTTGTCAGAATAAGGCTTGCGATACTTGATGCATTCTCGATTGCTGAACGGGTTACCTTTGTTGGATCGATAACACCGGCATTGAGCATATCTTCGAATACATCGCTGTAAGCGTTATAGCCAAAAGCACCTTTACCTTTTTTAACTTCATTAGCGATAACAGATGCTTCTTTTCCGGCGTTTGTAGCGATCATGCGGAGAGGTTCTTCACATGCTCTGCGGATGATGTCAACGCCGATCTTTTCATCGCTTTCGAGCTTGAGACTGTCAAGAGCTGCTGCAGCACGGATAAGTGCAACACCACCACCAGGAACAACACCCTCTTCAACAGCTGCACGAGTCGCATGAAGAGCATCTTCAACACGGGCTTTTTTCTCTTTCATTTCGGTCTCAGTAGCAGCACCTATTCTCAATACTGCAACACCACCGGCCAGTTTTGCAAGGCGTTCCTGAAGTTTTTCACGGTCATAGTCAGAAGTGGTATCATCAATCTGTTTACGTATAAGGCTGATACGGCCTTTGATATCTTCTGCTTTACCAGCACCTTCAATGATAGTAGTGTTTTCTTTGTCGATAACAACACGTTTTGCTTTACCGAGAGAATCGATAGTAGTGTTTTCGAGTTTGAAACCGGCTTCTTCAGAGATAACGATACCGCCGGTGAGAATCGCGATATCTTCAAGCATTGCTTTGCGGCGATCACCAAAACCGGGAGCTTTAACAGAAGATATTTTGAGTGTACCGCGGAGTTTGTTAACGACGAGAGTTGCGAGT
This sequence comes from Chitinispirillaceae bacterium, assembly GCA_050301235.1. GTDB lineage: Bacteria > Fibrobacterota > Chitinivibrionia > Chitinivibrionales > Chitinispirillaceae > JAFGIN01. The sequence continues at coordinate 5,448 of JBNKZD010000131.1, forward strand.
GCTTCACCTTCAACTTCTTCAGCAATGATCAGGAAGCTTTTCCCCATCTGTACAACTTTTTCGAGAATTGGCAGAAGGTCTTTCATGGTGCTGATCTTCTTGTCGTAAATGAGGATCAGAGGTTCGTCAAGAACACATTCCATGCTTTCGGAATTTGTTACAAAGTAGGGGGAGAGGTAACCACGGTCAAACTGCATTCCTTCAACAACTTCAAGAGTTGTTTCCATACTCTTTGCTTCTTCAACGGTAATAACACCATCTTTACCAACTTTTTCCATAGCATCTGCAAGAAGATCACCGATGGCAACATCGTTATTTGCACTGATAGAGCCTACCTGTGCAATCTCTTTTTTGCCTGCTACAGGACGGGAATCTTTCCTGAGCTGTTCGATAATTGTTTTTACTGCTTTATCCATACCGCGTTTGATCGCCATTGGATCACTTCCTGCGGTCACATTTTTGATACCCAGATGAGCAATCACTTGTGCAAGAACTGTTGCAGTAGTGGTACCATCACCGGCAACATCAGAAGTCTTTGATGCAACTTCTTTGACCAGTTTTGCACCCATATTTTCAAACTTATCTTCAAGTTCTACTTCTTTTGCAACGGTAACACCGTCTTTGGTGACAGTAGGGGAGCCCCAGCTTTTTTCCAGGACTACATTACGGCCGCGCGGACCGAGAGTGACTTTAACTGCATTTGCAAGAACGTCAACTCCATTAAGCAGTTTTTCGCGTGCTGATACATCAAATGAAACCATTTTCGCTGCCATAGCGCTTGTTCTCCTTATTATTATTGTATGTTTATTATCAGAAAAAAATTACAGTATTGCGAGTACATCGCTTTCACGAAGAATAAGATAATCCTGACCGTCAACACTGATTTCAGTACCGGAGTATTTTCCGTAAAGAACCTTGTCAACTTTTTTAAGTGTCATCTCGATTTTAGCCCCTTTATCACTTGTC
>JBNKZD010000132.1:0-4479 GCA_050301235.1 Chitinispirillaceae bacterium
AAGAAATATGTAAACAGGTCTGTAAGCAATCCGCGGGAACCGAAGCCCTTTTCTTCAAAAATCATGGATGCCTCATCCACAATTCCAACCGTATGCTCCGTCCTGGAACGCTGCACCTCGAATACCATTCCCAATCCCTCCGATTTCTGACGATAAATACGTTTATGTACCGTAAAAGCCATTCGACGGGCATATTTCGACATCACCTTCGCCGCCCTTCCGGTGGGGGCCATCAAAACGTACTTCTGCGAAAAAAAGGGCAATGACTGTACGAGGGTGCTTACAAGCGTTGTTTTACCTGTTCCGGCATACCCTTTCAGGAGCAGTACAGGCCTTGGATGTGTAGAGGCCAAAAACTTCTCTGCAATTTCAAAAAACCGGTTCTGGCCGTTTGTGGGTTCAAACGGAAAGGTTTTTCGAAGCATATCAGACAACAATACCGTCATTTTAAATCTCCGGGTGACAGCACCACCATGGTTGTTGTGGCTTTAGCGATCAGGACTTCATTCTCATCCCTGACATCATATACTTCAGACTCGCAGAATTGAAGTTTTTTACCCGATTTGAGCACCCAGCCAACAGACCTGAGCTTTTTGCCCACTCCCGGATTCAAATAAGAAACCTTAATTTCACCTGTTACCACATGGTGATCGTGTGGCACCATCGTATAGGCGGCAAATCCTGCGGTAATGTCTGCCAGCGTGGCAATAACGCCTCCATGGACAAGACCTTTCTGCTGATGATGAATCTGCTGAACTTCCAAAATACCTTCAGTCCTGCCCTTTTCAATAATATTCAAATCAAAACCAATATGTTTCATAAAATACTGCCGCTCCAGGAAGGCAGACACGCGATGTTTATAATCATCCATATATTATAATTTTTCAGTGCTAAGTTAACCAAATCCACAGCTTGTGATTAACTTGAACGATATGAATCCAGCATTGGCAGAAAAATTCGGAAACCGGGTACGTGTGCGGGTATGCGGACTGTTGTTTAACGACAATCATATTTTGTTGGTGCGCCATCACGGAATTGGCAAGGAGAATTATATGTGGATCCCGCCCGGTGGCGGTGTGCATTTTGGAGAACGGCTTGAAGATGCTCTGAAACGAGAATTTCTAGAGGAAACGGGCATGGAAATCCAGGCTGGCCGGCTTATGACCATCCACGAGTATGTGGAACCGCCCCTGCATGCAATTGAATTTTTCTTCCTTGTAACCGCCAGTCCCCATCAAACACCGACCATAGGAAAGGATCCGGAATTAAAAGAAAAACAGATCATTAAGGATGTAAAATATGTGACTTTTGATGAACTCTCGATTATGCCTGGCAGAATAAAGCACCAGATTCTTGAAAATATTGACACCGCCGAAGCATTATTAAATCTTGAGCGACACTTTAAATTCTGACAATGTTTGCTTAAAATAGCATATTGAATCGTTATGTAATACTTGTTAAATTCTTTATTATTGCAATAAAATTTCCCGAGACATGAGCGTCACCAAAATACTTTCTATTGTTTTCTTCGTTATAAGCCTGGGCCTTGCATGGTACCTTGGCAGTAGTATAAAATCGTCCATTGATGAGCGAAAATTGATCGCTCAGCGAGAAGAGGCAATCATTCAAAAATTAAAGCTGATCAGGGAAGCTGAAATAGTTTATCAGGAAGTGAACGGTAACTATACTTCAGACTGGAATACGCTGATAGAATTCATCAAGAATGGTCAGGTTCCGATTATAGAAAAGAAAGAAACGATTATTACACTCGATTACGGAGCGGATAGTGTTGTTGTAGACTACGATACCCTGGAGATCATACCTGCCAAGGAAAGGATTTTCCGCCAGTCTCATAGTGTGCTTGCAGCCAATGACGGAACATTCCGTGGCTTCGAACTTTCGGTTGGACAGATGGCGGAGCAAGGTAACGTGGGTTACAAGCTTCTTCAGAGTGGGAAAGTTGTTGAACACAAATTCCGTGAAAGCGGCGAAGTAATCAATACACAACCCATTCAGGTTGGCCAGAAACTTGCTAAAGGTGATCTTCTCATGACCCTCGTTGAGACTAAATTCGATCCGAATACAAATCTTGACAGACTTATGTACGTCCCGGGTTATGAAAACGTAAAATTTGAAATTTATGCGGATGAAGTGACCAAAGGTAATGTTCAGGTTGATGTGATAGAAGTACGAAATACAAAGCCTTTTGATCCTACCAGAAGTGAAAGTAATGATGCTTCGAACAGAAAGCCTTTGCGCTTCGGGTCGCGAACAGACGTTACAACAGCCGGTAACTGGGAATAATTTTGGACTCGAAGACGGCCACGAAATATAAGCTTGTACACCAGGTTAAGGACGACAAATTTGATGTCGATAACCTTCACCAATATAATCTACTGCTTCAGGTTGGCCCTCGGGATTTACAGATCTCTGTAATCGACAGCGTTTCCAACCAGTGCCTGATTCTCGAGGATTATATCTTAGCAAGTGTAAAGTCCTATTCAGAACTTCTTTCGCTGTTAAAAGAAATTTTCGAAAGTCACCACCTGCTTACAGCGGGATTCTGGAAAAAGGTGCGGGTTGCTGTCAAAAGCAATAAGTTTAGCCTTGTACCATCAAGTTTATTTGTAAAGACCAACCTGGAAGATTATCTCAGCTTAAACTGTACAATCAACCCGGAGAAAGAAGAGATCCTGTATTATAAACATATTCAGTCTGATGCTATTTGTGTATTTGCGATAAATAAGCAGTTAGCTGAATGGTTCAGGGAGCTGTATCCAAATACGGAGCTCGGTTTCATTCATCAGGCGAGTGCCATGCTGGAGGGAATTATAAATTATGCTGCACAGCATAGTAAAAACAGCATGTACTTGTACATAGACAGGTTCAAACTGCATATTGTAACTCTGAAGAAAGATAAACTTGAATATTATAACCAGTTTGTAATCAAGGAATTCAGTGATTACATCAAGTATATTATGCTGGTTATGAAAGGCCTGAACAGGGACCAGAAGACCAGTGATGTGGTACTATGGGGATACCTTGGCAGGGAATCGGCACATTATAATGAGTTCTATAAATACATAAAGAACATTTCTTTTGGCGACAGGCCGAATTACCTCAAATACGGTTATGTCTTCGATGAAGTTCAGGATCATCAGTACCTGGATCTTTACAGCATTCACCTTTGTGACTAATGAAAAAAAGAATCGCCATTTTTCCCGGTTCTTTTGATCCCTTTACAAAAGGGCACGAAGATATTGTTCTTCGGGGTCTGACTATGTTTGATGAGATCATCATTGCCATCGGTCATAATACCAAAAAGAATGTCCGCTATTTCGCCATCGACAAAATGACTCAGTATATCGAACAGGCATTTGATGGAAATCAGCGGGTGCGTGTGATGGTTTATAACGAACTAACCGCCGATCTTGCAAGGCGATATGATGCAAATTTTTTATTGAGGGGACTCCGAAATACAACAGATTTTGAATACGAAAACAGTATCTCCCAGGTAAACCGTCATCTCAATAAAGACCTGGAAAGTGTATTCCTTATCACAACCCCGCAGTATGCGGCCATCAGTTCCACGATTATCAGGGAGGTGCACCGCTATGGGGGTGATATTTCAGAATACCTGCCGTATTCTATTGACTAAGTAGCCTTTTCTTCTTCCTTAACCTTTTCCTTTCGGTAATATACATCGAAGACGAAACTTATGGATTTATAAGAATGCTGCAGGGCATGATAAACTTCCTTGGGTGACATCCAGCGAACCTCCTCTATATCCTCCTCGATCTGCGGTTTCATTTTATCATGTTTCACAATATCCATAACATACCATACCGTCTTTTTCAGGATCTTGCGCCGTTTCATTGTATAGGTATGCCAGGTGGTACAAATCTTTTCATGCACATCAACCTTGATATTGCATTCTTCCTCAACCTCGCGTTTTGCCGCCAGGCGATGATTTTCACCCTTATCAAGCTTTCCCTTCGGAAGGTCCCATTTCTTAAGCCTGTAAATCATCAGCATCTTCTCCCCCTTTCTCACCAGTCCGCCCGCTGCCTTGATGATCTTAAATTTTCGCTTCAGAAACTTCTTCATACCGTCATAATCATCTACCGAGACGGTGACGTTGATGAGGCCCTGGGGAGTGGTGTAGTCCAGTAAGTCCAGAATAGCATCCAGATCCTCCTCTTTCGCATGTTTAATGGCCACACGGTGAAGCAGCTTCGCCGGAGTTATGGGTTCATTAGCAGCGTTGATGATGAGGTTGTAATCACGCTTGTGAAGTGCTGTCGTCGCGTGAACAATCCGTACCGGAATATCATTGATGAAAAGATTCATCACAAAATTTTAGAATGCCTAATCTCACAAATCAATGAAATATTATTTATGACACAAATAGATAATGCGTTTTTTAATCAATAATTTAGCGCCATGGAAATTAATGCCCCCACCGGTAAATCTGTCGCG
>JBNKZD010000133.1:0-4817 GCA_050301235.1 Chitinispirillaceae bacterium
GTTACTATTTAATTAAATAATATGGATGCCACAAGGGCGATTTGGTGTGGGTGAGCAAGGTTAGTGGTACGCCGAACTTCTGTGAACCCCCAGTTACCACCCAGTGGCTTTGGGTTTCCTCGAAAATAAATTTGACATTAAATATTACAAAGAAAAATTTATATTTCAACCAAATGTGAATTAAAAAAAGTATTGCATTATCTGTCCGCGACACACGCCCCGGCAGTCCCGGTTGAACCATGATTGTTGCTCACGACACACCTACCGAACCGGGTACTGTGAAAATCCCATAAAAATTCCTAATTCTTTATAATTTGAAAAAAAAGGTTAGTCACAACAAGAAATATCCAATTTCTAAAATTTTGATTTTGAATTCATATATTCCGGTTGTTATTTTGAGAAATTTGATATCAACCGGAATTTCACAAACGTAATAGTGGCAATTCATTATATTTCAAAAACATTTCGGATGTGTAATGCACCGGAATAATCCCGTACAAAGCAGGAATGAACATGTTCAAAGTCTCGATGATCTCTCCGACCTATAATGAGAAGGAAAATATTCCGAAATTAGCTGCAGAACTTTTTGAAGTTATGAGTAAGCATCCGGATATTGACCTTGAGTTGATCATTGTTGATGACAATTCACCTGATGGAACCGGGACTGTTGCTGATGAACTGACCAGAAAGTATCCGATCAAAGTGATTCATCGTGCAGGGAAAATGGGGCTTGGCAGTGCAGTGATGGAGGGCTTTAATCTTTCAGATCGTGACATTGTCGGTGTGATGGATGCGGATCTGAGTCATGATCCGGTCATAATTCCCGATATGATCTATGCACTTAAAGATAATGACATCGTGATTGGGAGCAGGTTCAATAATGAGAGTTCGGTTGAAAACTGGCGACTGGATAGAAAACTGCTTTCAGTAACCGGTGTGTGGCTTGCACGTAAACTCACAAAGACGGCAGATCCACTTTCCGGATATTTTATTCTTTATAAAAAAGTTCTCAACAATGTCAGCCTCACATCACCGGGGTATAAAATACTCCTGGAGATTCTTGTAAAAGGAACCTTTAAAAAAACCAAGGAGATCCCATTCAGATTTCGCACACGTGAACACAGTGTCAGCAAACTGAACAGTAAGGAGTATTACCTCTTTCTCAAGCAGTTGTTAGTATTCTCAATTAGAAAATTATTCAAAAAATAGCACCAATCATCATCAAGACGAACTCTTTACATTTGAGCTGGCGCTGTGGTTATTATATGTCATTAAAAGCTTTGATTTTCGATATTGATGGGACCATTCTTACCCCTGAAGGGGTCATGAGTGAGAGTACCCTTGAAGCATTACGTGAGTGTCATAATAAGGGGATAATTATTTCTGTTGCAACCGCCCGTGCGGGTCGGCTGGTTTTTCCTGATGGGACAATACCAGGAGAACATTCATTTCTTTTAAATCGTGGGATTTTTTATAATGGCGGGACTATTGTTGATAAACCAATGGCTTTTTACCAACACACGCCTATTCCCGGAAATATTGTTCAAGAGATTGCAGCGACAGTCGCAGCTTTTGATGATACTATTCAAATAGCACTTCAGCATGATGATCAATACCACTCTTTCCGTATATTGCCATCACCGGATGATCTCGAAGGATGGGGTTTCCACAGTGATGAGATTGAAGATTTTTCGAGAGCATCAGAAAAACCGGCGACAAAAATTATGGTTTTCAACGGCTCAGATTTTACAAAAATGTCGGCAGACATGACCCTCCTGTACAACCTTCTTGTTCAGCAATTCTCTCACCAGGTACATATCAACCTGGCGGACTCCTGCTATTGTCTTTACATTATATCAAAACATGCTGGAAAAGGTGTTGCCGGCCGCAAACTTGTGGCACTTCACGGGATAAAACCGGAGGAAACCGCAGTATTCGGTGATGACACTCCGGATCTTGACATGTTTACCCAGTTCAGCACAAGTATAGCAATGGGAAATGCGCATAGAGAGCTTAAAAAACGGTCTTCATTTGTCACAAAGTCCAACTATGAAGATGGTGTTGGGTTTGCGTTAAAAGAATATCTGAAGATAATATAGCTTTATATGGCTCCTGTAAAAAGCTCCTCTACAAATAGTTGCTTGTATCCATACATAGTGATATACTGTTTCAGGTATGGGAAATTATCATTCGAAATATAACGGTTCTTTAGAATGATTAATCCCGACAATCCCAAAAGTTTTAATCTGGGAGTTTTTGAATGAATCGAATTGCTATCAATCTTCTTTTCTGGACATTAATCGCACCTTTTATTCATAGTTTTATCTGCGGTGCCGAAGAAAATGTGATCGATGACCTGAGTCTCTATGATTTATTAAACGTTAAAATTACTGTCGCATCGAAAGCTGAGGAGAACATTTCAGATGCTCCCGGTGTCATCACGGTGATTACGCAAGATGAACTGAAACGGTTCGGCGGTACTACACTAGCTGATATACTCAAACGGGTGCCGAGTTTTCTGGGGTCTACGGCTTACTTTGTAGACCGATCGGTAATCTCAACACGAGGCGACCATATCAAACCATTTTCGGGCCATACTCTGTTATTGCTTAATGGACGGCCTGTACGCGAAATTATGGATGGAGGAATCAAGAGCGAAATGTACGAATCGTTCCCTGTGAGTATCATTGACAGGATAGAGATCATTCGTGGTCCGGGATCGGTGCTCTATGGATCTCAGGCATTCTCTGCTGTTATCAATGTTGTAACAAAAAAAGCGGAAGACAATACCATTTCTCTTTCCGGAGCATTGGGAGAAGGATTAAAAAACAATATCCAGGCAAATCTCCTGTATAAATTCGGTGATTTAGGTATCGTACTTGCCGGAAGGTATGCTGACAAAGGCGTTTGGAAAACCGCCTATAATGCTTCGGCAGATATCCCGGAAGTTACATCGGGTATTGTGCACCAAATAGATGTTGCTATTCCTGATTACGGACCAGGTGTTTACACTGAAGTGGACTATAAAGATTTCAGACTTATGGGCTCTTATAATGAATGGAACAATCACAATTTTATTCCTGATATTGAATTCCTGAACACCATCGGGGCAATTGAAGGACACGCTTTCAGCAAAGTTGGATGGAAAAAACTTTTTGGTGATCTGGGATATGAGCATACATTCACCGATTGGTATAGCTCGAGCGCTAATATTACCTGTACGTATTCTAATTTGAAAGCAGGGGGATTTCCGTTTATATTAAGAGACTCCTATGAGGCTCTGGCTGAAATAACGAATTTTTTCACCCCTGTTCAGAATTTAAACATAGTTGTAGGTGGTGTGTACTCATTCCAGAGCGGCCTTGAGCAAAATGTAAACCATGACACGACTGATTGGAATAGAGGCATTTATAACAAAGGCCATTACGGAAACAACTTCTCGGGCTATATTCAGTCCGATTATCATTGGAATTGGTGCAAGGTAATCGGCGGCCTGCAAATCAATAAAGTTTTCTATAAGGATACATCAGGTAAGATTGATGATTTTAAAGCCGATTTCAACCCCCGCGCAGGAGTGATCTTCTATCCGCTCGACCACATCAACATCAAAACGCTCTATAGCACAGCATATCGGGCACCGAGTTTAAATGAGCTTTACTTAAATTATGCCACAATGGCCGGGAAAATGGTGCCGCGCATGGAAGATTCTGTATTTGCCGCAATGGAGCACGAATACAATCTTAAACCAGAAAAAATTTACACTTACGACTTAGGCGCAAACTATCAGGATAATAAGGTAGAATTCGGGATTAACGGCTTTTACAGTCAAATGAAAAACCTGATCACCGAAATAACAGCTTCGCCGAATTTTGACATTTACGATAATTCCGGAGAGATCGTCGTATTCGGCTTCGAATGCGAGGGAAAATATTACATTTCCAAAAGTCTCTTCATCGAGGGTTCCTTCCTTTATCAACAAAGCAGGAATATTACTACCAATGAGGAAAACATTACACCTCTTCCGAATTTCAGCGCTAAAGGAGGTTTGAGTTACAACTCTGAATCCGGACTTACGATAAGTTTCTTCAATACATTCCAGCAATCGGTCGATCCTAAATATTACGATGTATTGAATCCCAGCACCGGGTATTTTAACATGATGAATATGCATTGCAGCTACGACCTGAATAAAATTCTCAAGGTTCATGCTGCCAGGGAGCTTTCTCTGGTCCTCAATGTAGATAATTTACTCGACGAGGAAATCTGGCTTCCTGCCTGGGGGCTTGAAACAGGAGAAATGATTCCCTACAATCAGGGCAGGACAATTTATGGTGGATTTAAAGTGTCATTTTAATTATCCCTTATTGTCCTGCAGAGCACTTTGTACTGCACTAAAAATCCAGCGAATGACCTTTATTATTTTACTGCAAGCCCACCTTAAAAAGGATTGATAACAACCTACCCCAAAGGGTAATTTGTCCAGATATCAGTTTTAAATGATTAAAATTATTCTGTTCAAATTCGGAATAACGTTCTATTTTGAAACACCACAATAGAACAGTTTGACACACCCTACAGTTTCCGGTAGTTTAAATTAGAAGAAAATCACGCTTTTAACGTCAGGCACGGCTATTGCTTGTTCTTCAATGCAAATTTTCGACTAACTATCTTTATTTAAACAACTATATGGAGGTCTTTATAATGAACGTAAAACCACTCGAGGATCGCATCCTGCTCAAGCCTATGGAAGCAGAACAGAAAACTGCTGGTGGAATTATCATCCCTGATAATGCCAAAGAAAAACCCCAGAAAGGTGA
>JBNKZD010000134.1:0-3175 GCA_050301235.1 Chitinispirillaceae bacterium
ACATGGTAACTCTATAAAAAGCAACTAAAATTATCAGTTTGTTAAAAATATTTGCAACAATTTACGACTTGTAACAGTTTCATCGCAAATCATGATCAAGAGATTAACCCAATGTATAACCAGTTTCCATTCCGTGTTTCCATCCCAACGCTCTCGGTCCTCTATTCTGCTGTTAAAAGGAGCATGGAATTACGGTATTGTAACCTATATTTAGAATATTGCTTTAGTAAAGCAACAACTTTGGATGCTTAATGTACGATTAATTCATTCCATACTAAAGCAGCTATTTTGATATTCGGTCTCAATAATGGTATTTACTAACCACTCAGCGTTTGGATCTAATCGGCATACTGACACTTTCGAATCTTTCAGCTTGCAAACATTTAATACAATAGTCAGCAGGAACGAGTTTACCATCAGGTGATATTTTATGTTTTTCATAAAATGCTTTGCATAATTCGTATGCATGAGGAGTAAAACCAGTAGCCGTCTTGATGGTCGGATCAGTCCCTCCATTCTTTTGATAATCAGCTACCAATAGTCCTGAAAAATATATTGGAAAACTAATCTCTGTTGAAGATTCAAAACTCCATCTAAGCGCATGCCAAATAAGACCCTGCAGGTGAATCCTGTGAGTGCCACTGGTTGCGTTATCCCAGCGGGGTCCGTCAATTTTTGCATCATATAGGGCTCCGCTCAAAACTTGTGATGCTTCATGATAATTATTTTTCATTATAAGAGAGCCATAACCATATTTATCATATGTATATTTACTCACCAAGTCTTGCTTAAGGTATCGCACAATTCTTATGTCTTCGTCCCACAGTGCTGTTTCACCGGTGTATTGACATGCAATAAAATCACTAATAGCTTCTCCTAATGACCTTGTTTTATAATCAGAACTATACGCTAAATCTTTGCTCCATCGCGCATATATCATTGCATGGGTATATTCATGGTAAAGTGTTGATGGAAATTTACCATCCATTTGTTCGATATATATTTTTTTGGTGGATGGTACAAATTTGCTCTCATCTGCATCTACGATTATTTCCATAGGCGATGTCCATGAATCAAACGTCAATGTTCCATTGGTTTCTTTCCATTGTTTAAAGAAATCATATATAAATGGCCACCAATGGTATATAGTAGGTGCTGTAAATGGAGGATTTTTTGGATCGTCCTTTGTCGGCCATCCAGGATTTATTTTATGATCGGTTGATTCACTACCTGATTCACCTTTATAGGTATATTCTGGGATCTTACTGTTTACAAGAGTTGCATTCGCTTCACCCGAAACAGCGGCACTCAGTACTTTGAACGTCTTCACATTTGAACCAACTCCCGTCTGCCATAAATTAACACCAACTTCATATCCAGTCCCTTTTGTTAAGCCTTCAAATGAATATCCTCCGTTTGCCGCTGTTGTCCCTGTAAGAGAGCTTCCTCCTCCCCAACAAAATGTTTGTGCAAATGGTACAGCTTCAGCGTAACTACATTGCTCGGGTGAAGTTTTGTATCGATCACCATACATATAATAGTATGCCTTTACCGTACCACTAATACCACGGACAGTCGTTTCTATTTCTCTTTCAATTTGTCCTGTCTCGGCATTTACCCATACTATATAATCGTCGTTTCCCGATAACATAAGGTCAATTTTCCAGCATAATACAAGCGACCTTTGCGAATTCAAGATATAATGCAATGATCCTGTAGGCCTTCCATCCACCTTTGTTTTTTTTAATGAAAGATATTTTCTCAGCGCCTCGTGGAAACTTAAGTCCGGTTCACTTTTGGTAATTCTAATATCCATGTTTGCAAAAGCTTTAAGTCGAATATTCGAAATTTTACCATCGTAAAATCCTATTACAGCTGATTTTCTTTCTATAAGTATTCCGTTATAGAACTCATTAAAATCAAGCCATCCAGAACCGAGAACTGTTTTTTTAGATAGAGGGCCAAAACTCTCAAGTTGATTCGTATCTATCTTTATGGTAAAACCAGGCCTACTCCTGTACCCGGCTTTTGTTAATAGCTGCAATCCGACATTTTCATATTCTCCAATTACTTTTTTTCGGGAATTTGAATCCTTATCATTGATTCTCATCGATTTGGCAGATATAGTAAATGCATCACTTATTTTCTGAGGCTTTTTTTTATCCTGTAGTTCTTTATCAAAAAGTAATAAGATGCTGGCATCATTGTTTTTATCTAACAATATTCGATGCACTTCATCACCAAATTCACTCTGGATCTGCCTGGCCTTCTGCTTTCTCTGGGCAGACAATTCTTCAAATTCACAACTATCCACCGTTATAACACTTTTTGCATAGACCGCCGACACAGCAACCACCAATAAAAGCATCACTATCATTTTTATGTTCAGTTTAGTATTCACTTTTTCCTCCAATATTTATAACAGTTTCTTATTCGTATTCCGATTTATTTGTTTACCTTCTGCACTACCACATCATCGATTCTGATCGCACCCGTAGCGCTACTTTCTTTTCCATTGAGGTCAATATACACCGCTGGAACCCCTTCTTTGATCCGTAGCGTTGAGGTATCCCCCGCAGAAAGGTTGTCAAACACTGGCGTTAGCGACGAGCCGTTTATCCCTGCCTCAACAGTGAGGTATGTCACGCTGTCCTTGTTGGTAGCCGTGCCGGCAGTCATGATCGTCACCTTGAAATTCAGCGAATCGCCATTATCGAACTGATCACCCAGAGTAACAACAGTCTCCGCAATGCCTCCGCCCGATACCTTCATGGTGTCGTTCCTGAACTTAACGTGATACCCATTTCCACCCGCAGAGTAAACATCCACTCCCAGCCAGATGCTGTCATACACCGCACCCACCGGCTTCACCATCTTTCCGCTAAACGCGTAATCCCGCCATGCGAGGTTAGTATACGGTGCTATGTTGCAGGTCACCGGATACTGACTTCCCGCTTTATGCTTATACATAAGCGATGTGTATGCTGCATTGAATACAAACCCACTCGTATCATACCCCGTTGCGAATCGCGTACATCCGTAGTCTGGACTCCAGTTTACGGGTGTATAAGGAGTAACATCGACGATCGTATCTTCGGTAAAATGCTCATAGGCGATATTCGCTCCCCCCTCCGGCGTACTGCTCACCACGGTTATCGGACCCCAGTACCGGTAT
>JBNKZD010000135.1:0-8734 GCA_050301235.1 Chitinispirillaceae bacterium
GTTTTTTTTCATTTTGTGATGTCATACTCAGCGTGACATTCTTTGTTGCTGTATGTGGGATCATATCGGTCAAAACACTTTTAATGTAAAGATCCCGATGGTTCCGGTAAAAGGCTGCATATCGTGCCAGTGAATCAAGAACGCCGGACTCTGATGCAGTAGGATCACCTGCTATCGATGTTTTTAAGTGAAATGAAAAATAAAGACCGTGTGCGTATGCTTCAGCTGCGTAAATCTTCCAGTAATCCATTTTCTGAGCAGGTGAAAATCCGAAGTAGCTGTTCATCATTTCGGTAGGCCAGTCTATAAATAAAACACAGGGGACATTACCCGCGATCTCTGTATTTCTTTGGTATAAAGACCGGAAGATTGTTTTGAGGGTAATACTTCCATCCAGTTTGTTTTCTGAAGTCACCGGTACGTAAGGGGCCTCCGAGCCATTGTCATCGACATTGTAATTATACAGGCCAACAGAATTATAGTCGACATACGGAAATATTCCATTTGAGGTGATCAGTATCTCTTTACCACAGGTGTTGCGCGCATATTCCCGTACTGTATCAACTATCTCTTTCCAGTAATGATCGACTGTATAGATTTCGCAAAATGATTCACGCTCTGGTTCCGGCCTGTTTGAGGTGATTCTTCCCCATACCCTTGCAAGCGGATTCCCTGCAGTAAACTGGTTTTTGCTCCAGCCTTGACTTTGCAGGTAATCGCGATAATTGAAATTGTTCTCCAGATCATCCAGTGGCTTTGATTTGTCCAGAAAATTGGCTGAATCCATCTTATAGGTCCTGCGCCAGTCTTCAAAGGTAAAGTCAGGATGTTTTTCTGCAAGAAACCGGTTGAAATCCTTCAGATGATAATCATCAAAACCTTCATTACCATTAAATTTATTTCCCGAATAACCCGCATTCACTTCGTCAAAAAATATCCCCTCCACGCCGGCATCAATCTGCAGTTTTGCAAGCTTTATGATATAGTTCCGAAATCGTGGACTTGCAATATTGCCACGATATGCATCGGGAACAATATAAGAATGTGGCACAGGATTATTATCTACATCACGGGATACCATATCTAAAAATTCAGCCGAATCCTTACATTCTGAATAAAAAATAACTGATGCTGTCAGCCCTCCTGTCAGCAGTATACCGTTTTGTGCGTAGGCCTGTATATGAGCACTGTTATAATCTGATGGTTTCGTACCGTAGATGTCCCACTTTGACCAGGTCCGGATATTAATATCAGGATTTAGTATAAGGACCTGTGAATCCACCTCAGCATCACTCGATCCCTGACTGAACCCGTAAACAACGACACTGTCGATTTTTTTTGAAGCGGTTGCAGACGACACGGCACTGGCTGTGATTGATAATGCTGCAAAAATCAAACTTCCCCGAATAAGCATCTTCATATAAACTCCAGATCTTTTTAATGGATTGAATCATTTCTGCTCAACTCCAATAAATCTAACCAATCAGCAGAACCGGTACTTTTTAGAATTTTGAAAAGATTTGATCTTTTTAAAGAACGGCTCAGAATTTATTGATCTTGTGCTTGATATTTTTTGGAAGCCAGGCGAAATGCTAAAAAAATGCGCAAATTAATTCTACAACGTTAAAATACCTAAATCGCATCAACCGGTCGTTGAGCGGAGTCGAAATGACAAGCGTAATTCCCGTAAATTGCACCGTCTCGACCTTTCGCTTAATGACCAACGCTCGACGACCGGAAAAGTAATTCTAATGTTGTAGAATTAAATTCATTTTGCTGATTCATCCCGGTGTTCCCTGGGTGATTTGCCTACCAGTTCTTTAAATAGCCGGTTAAAATGGGGAGCACTATTATAACCGACAGAATATGCTATCTCGGAGATTCTTCTGTCACTGCTTGAAAGCAGACGCTTAGCTTCTTCAATTCTGATTTTATTGATATACTCCTTGAATGAGTAGCTGTATCTTTCCTTGAGCAGTGCCGGTATTTTATATATGGAAAGCCCGGTGGCAGCAGCGACTTTCTGTACCGATAACTCCGGATCACTGAAATGTGCTGCAATATGGAGCACCAGTTTTTCCAGATCACTCTCAGCGTTGCTCATCAGATCAATTTTCTCATAAGGGATTACACGCTGGTACATCTTTTCATTGGCACTATTTTTTTTCGATCGGGTCCGCTTCCGGACAATGATAATAACTGATGCAGCATAGCATAAATATGCGATTCCGACATACAAAAAAAGAGGCATATTGCTTCTATAAAAGTTCATCTCTTCGATAGTGAGTGTATCCGGGGTATTTAGTGGTGTTGTAATGCTATTATTGAAATCGCTGCGCATCACCCGTGATAGATCACAGGAGGGAAGCTGCGTGGAAAAAAGTTTATTATCACCATACCACCACTCTGGAGTTACAAATGCGGAAAGGGGAAACGTACCGGTTTGAAACTGACGATCGGTGGGGATCTGGATACCGTTATACCGTTCAGTAATATGATCATTAACCCTGGTCACCGATTTTTCAAAAGTATGCAGATACAACCGGATTGAACGTGAACTGCTTGTTTTCAATCGTATTTTAAATCGATTATACGGTTTAAGGTTGAAAAATGTTCCTGAATCAGGACTGAGATCCATTGCAGCATAAGGATATGCAAACCCTTTTCTCAATGTATAGCCAAACACTACAGTACTGTCACTTTTCATGTAGTCTATGCTCGAATTTCCCTGCTTCTGGTTATCACAGTATGGAATAAAGGTGTATGTTGGGTAAGGGATGAGTGAGAATGGGGTGGGAGAGCTGATAGTAATGATCAAAGTTGCCACGAAAAGAGGAGCCAGCAGTAGAACAAACACCTGGACCATTGACATCTTCAATTGTGTGGCACAGAAGCTTTTTATTTTTGATAGAGCAGACATAGTTTTGGTTGCGGCTGAGAAAATTTGATCTCTTTTACTAAAGTGTAGAAAATATGTATGGGCTTTAGCCTGGAGCAACTGTTTAATAGTACATTTTTTGTTCGCAAAACAAATATATACCATCTTACTTCTTTCATATTGTGCTGAACTAGAAGCTCGCCACTACAATAGTACGGTGTAGATCAAACGTTTACTGGTATTATGTAACTGCCGTCAAACAGCAGGGGCAAAGTGAACAATCAATGAAAACATTGTGGAATTTGCTTTCTCTCCCTCGGTACAATGTCTGCGTTTAACCTAAAAACCGCAGTAGATTGGCGCGGAAAACGCGTAATCTGTTGCGCATAAAGGGTTTCAGCTCTTTTGGTCTTATCACCTGTAGATAAAACCTTCAAGAGCTTCAACCCTTTCTGCATCAACATCTTACGGTTCTCCATCACCATCTACTGCGGTTATTAGGTTTAAATCTTCTACGCTCGAACTAATTTTTTTGAGATTAGCCATAATTTTTATTTACCTTTCAACTGAAAAAAAACGGCAGGAATGCACAATTGCATTCCCGCCGTTTTATATATACCTCTTACTAAGTGCTTGTTGCTTTGGCTGTTAGAAATGTGATACATCACCAGACAAATTGTGCATATACCATTGTCTTGAATGAATATGGCATACTGCTGTTTCCTATTTCTTCAGCGGGTTCAATTTAATAATCTTATTTTGCTCTCCTCCTACTGCAATAAGTAAACATCCATTGTTTTGGATAGCAAGCGAAATGTTTGCTCCTTTTATATTCCAAAGCCAGTATTCTGCAATTTCTGATAAATTTTTATCAAATGCGTATACTAATCCATTCATTTTACTATACTTATACGAATATCCAGTTAAATAGTTACAGGCAACGAACAATATTTGTCGATCAGAATCATATACAATATCATTGATAGTGCCATTGGGGATGGTAAGGTCAAGTACAGGATCCCCATTGTTATTTACTTTTACCACCTTTGAATTTGTCCCGAAAAAAATGGAGTTGGAATCTGATACAAATACAGATCTGCAAGAAGGTTTTGCATCAACTGGCAAGGATTTTTCCAAAGTCCCATTGGTTGCATAAATATATATTGAATATTGTCCAGTAAAATAGAGCTTCCCGAGTTTTGCGTAAATATCTCCCGAATATTCCGGACCAGCCATTTTACTGATCAAAATTCCCATAGAAGAAAATGCAAAAATGGAATCTGTATATACGGTTTGTGAGTTTTCAGATTTAACATCCATCTTCACAGCAAAAACTGTATCACCCATAGCACTTATCCTTTTGGCAGCAAAGGTTCCATCACAGATTTGTCTCCTGTAGTGCATTGCCGAATCAAAAACCTGAATTCGTGGATAAAGATTCTCTGAAACAAATATTTCATCAGAATTACAGGAAATATCTGCAATGGAACTATAATCACCCACATTAATTTTAATAATCGTATCTGTCGTGAGATACGATGCAATTGTAGCTGTTCTACTATTGCTTTTTACACTCTCTTTGCCGCTATTGTTGATTGCTGTAACTTTATATTCATAGGTAAGATCCTGCTCACCACTTGAATCTATAAATGCAGTATCGTTAACAGGTCTGTAATTTAAGGGCTTTTGAAAGATACTGTTGGAATCAACATTTCTCCGATAAACATTATATCCATTTACAATAGAACTATCGAGTTTACTCCAGCTCAAGGTTACCCTCTGATGTAATGTGTCGTATAATATGGTGATGTTTTGAGGGATTGGTATACCACGATAGGGTAGATTGATGGTTTGCATATCTGTTGTATCAGCAGCATGGACAATGACATTTTCGACATTAACTGCTTCGTAATCATTGAGTCCGGAAACGAATCGGATCGTATAATTGCCTTCCGCAAGATCTGGAAAAATAAAACTGCCGTCTTCATTAAGATTGACAAACCTGTCGATTCCAAAGATGAGGACATATATTTTTTGTGCAAGACCGCCATAAGAAAGCTTGACAAGACCCTTGATTGCGCCCATAGGTTTCAACGTATCCGCCTCAAGTTTAACAATTGATGTCGGGCTCTGTATATTTATGGAATCAATAAAAACCGCAGTGTTGTAGCTGTTTGCTTCAATCACATACATGTCAGGTTCTAATTCGGTCTTAAATGAAAATCTCCCATTGCCATCAGTTAGAGTGGAAAGTGAGCTTACCATTGTTTTAGTTAATACAGACCCTGATGTATCTGCCAGACAGCTTTTCTTTCGAATATGTACGGATACATTTTTTGAAGCTGATCCATCATTCGCATAAAGAATTCCGGAAATCCCCGGATTTTCATCAGGAGGATTTATCCCTGCGGGCTCTTCATTTGTGCATTGGAGAACCAGTATCACACCAATAAGCATTATAGCATAAATACTCGAATCTTTCAATTTCCACCTCTTTGTAAAAGGATTTTAGATAATAATAATTTTTTTTTAATTCAAACACATTCTCACTACTGTTTGATCTGCTTTTGCACTGTAATAATTGTAGCATTACTTAGTCGGAAATTACTGAGTTGGATCAGAATAGTGCCATTATCCTGAATCGCCAGCTCGTGAAGACTGGCTTCTGATGCTATCCGGAATTTTCCAATAAAATCAGAGTTTTTATCAAACAGCCTTACGGTTTGGCTGTTCGATTCCGTGCAATAGAGTATGCCATTATTATCAATTGCAATTGCATTTACCCACATACTGCGTTGATCACCTTTTTGCCTTAAGTGAATCGATGATATGAGTGTACCGCTGGTATCGAATATGTCAATTGTATTATCAGTTGTATAATCATCATAAGAAATGTTGGTGGCTCCAGCGCAATAGACCTTTCCGTTTTTAACAATGATTCCCTCCATTACATCATGGGAATTAACTTTCCATGATTTATTGAAAGTGCCATCAGGATTATATTTATATATATATCCTTGATAAATACCCTTAACTCCGTCGCTTCTTTTTGACCCTTTGCAATACAGGTATCCATCCGTTGAAACGCTTATTCTATTTACATATATAGATGTATCATCCATACTCCAGATCATAGTGCCCGCAGAATCGTATTTTTGAACACTACCTATGCCTTGGGCATTACGGAGGTAAATGTTTTTTTGCGAATCTATTGCCATTTCAGCATGATCCTCATCAGCCGAATAGCCTGAAATTACCCAGGATGTAAGGAGGTCGCCTCCGGAATTAAATTTATACACCTTGTTTTCATGATTATCGGTTACCCAGATATTGTCTTGTATGTCTGTCACAAAATCAATATCACCAAATGTTCTAACATCGAGTGAAGCATTCGACACACTGGCAAATGCGCCGACAGCCTTACATTCAACCTCAACACTTTTAGGGCCTTCAGAGTCAAATGTGTCCACAATTGCTACGCAATAACCGTAGTCGTGATCCTGGATAGCAAGCGAGTCATCGAAGGAATTTCCGGTGATGGAGGTTGAATTGATCAGTTTGTATGATATTGAAGAATCAATGTCTCTTCTGTAAATATTAAAGCTTTTTACTATCCCCGTAGCAGGTGTACTCCAATGAACCGTTACTATTTGTTTTAAAGTATCATAGGAAAGGGTAACATCTTTCGGTATTGGGATTCCCGAATAGGGAAGTTCCAGAACTCCAAGATTAGTGGTATCGGAAGGCTGGACACTAACATTGTTCATATCCAGCACACCATAATCAGGCAGGGATGAAATTATTTGCAGATTGTAATCCCCTTGTGCAAGTGGATAGAAAACGAAGCTGCCATCTGATTTCACCGGTGCAAACCTGTTGATGCCGAATGCAAGTACATACACATTACCGGGGTCATCACTGGTTGCAAGTTTGACAATACCATTAACCGCACCTGCGGACCGAAGTGTATCGGGTGGTAAAACTAAAGGCGCTGGCAGACCTCTAACGTGAATAGAGTCGATGAATACAGAGTTATTTCCACTAATCGCTTCAATTGCATATAACCCTGAATCCAGGGTGGTTTCGAATGCAAAAACACCATAGTTATCAGTCGTTACCGATGCTGTGTCAATTATCGACGCAATCTTAGTTGCTTGAGTGATTGCTAAACTATTATGCTTTTGAATATGTACGTTAACACCTGTGGCTGGTAAACCATCTATATAATAAAGAGAGCCGCTCACTGAAGCAGTTGGATTCCCTATTAATGTTCCGGTTCCGCTTATACCATCTGTTTTGCCACATCGGCCAAAAAAAATCAGACCTGCCCCAGCAAAAATTAAAGGTATCCATTTTATCATTGAGCACCTCTTACGGTAATGGTTTTAGAAACAGGGAAAAACTGAACATTAAGCTGATAGACTGCATCTGATTCCATATCATTGGCGGCTAATTGAAGAATCTGGTTTTGACATTCTATCATAATGCAATTAATTTTTTCAAAAGTTTTCTTAGAGATTCCCAGCGTCATTCCGAAAATGTTCCGTTGTTCTTTTGGAGTTTCCTTAAGGCTGCGACCTGCGAGCTCCATTGTATCCAAATGGAATTTCTGAGCTGCAAGGCCCATCACTTCAGGTCCTGTTGTAAGTGTATTACCTATTACTTTGTAAAACCCATCATCTCCCATTTCAATGAGTCCCAGACGTTCCAGGAGACGTACAGAGTTTTTAGCTTGAATAGTTGTAATATTTGGTTTTACTAATGTTGCAAGTTTAACATAATCATCTTTAAAGGGGTAAATATCTATCAGTGATCGAATTACCACATGATACCAATTCGAAAAAAAATCGTACTGGTCCTGCCGCAGCTTTTTGGCTGAGCTTGCCTCTGAATTCTGTGGTCGAATAGAGTCCATTTGATCATAGAAAAATGCTTTTTCCTTGAATGTTTCAGCCTGGCACATGGAAACGAGCTTCTGAAAATATGAAGATTCTGTTCTGGTGAGTTTCATAGCTTCAGAAACAGAGACGGTCGATCCATTTGAAAGATTCTTCGTTCCTTTAATAACGTTATAAATGAATGACTTACTTGAAAAACCCGCTTGCAATGAAAACTTTTGATACGAAAATGAAGGGGTTGCAGCTTTCCGTTCTTTATAATAATCCTCAAGGAATTTTCTATAATCGGTATAGTTAAAAATGTTAGGCATAAGTATCCCTCCTGTGTTTATTAATATACACCACCTGTGGCTGAAATTCAACATGTGGTGTTAAAAAAGGTATTCTACTGGAGAACGATATATATTGATAGTTGATAGCTCTGGAGATGGTGAACTGTTATTAAACAGATTCTTCATCCAGTCGATTATGCCCTTTATTGTGAACATTCAGGTGATGATAGTACAATATTCAGATGACGATCGCGAAAATACCACAACTCTCTTTTCCGGATCTGAAGGAGTAATGCCGGGGATTAAACTGGGAAGATTTACTGCTGAGTTCCGGTTGGGAGTTGCTGCATATTATTCGAAAATGAAAAGCCCTGAAGGATCAGCTGACAAAAATATCCGGAAATCAAAACGGGCAGCGTTACTGTATCCTTCAAAATATGCTACTACTCTTTTTAAATTGAGACCTGCCGGCACCATAACTGTCACTGATTGCTGAGCCTGAATCTCACTGGTATAGTTGTGATTGACGATATGGACCAGAAGCTGTTTTTTTTCATTTTGTGATGTCATACTCAGCGTGACATTCTTTGTTGCTGTATGTGGGATCATATCGGTCAAAACACTTTTAATGTAAAGATCCCGATGGTTCCGGTAAAAGGCTGCATATCGTGCCAGTGAATCAAGAA
>JBNKZD010000136.1:0-8358 GCA_050301235.1 Chitinispirillaceae bacterium
CCGAAGTGGATTTTACCTGCCGTACCCCCGGAAGACCGTTCATTGATGATTCGATCGGGAATGTTATCAGCCGTTCGACCTCTTCAGGTGCCATACCGTGTGCTTCGGCAAAAATTGGAACCATTACAGGAGATATGTCAGGAAAAGCATCGGTTGGTAATTGTCTATACTGATAAACACCGGCAATCACAATTCCGATCATGACAAGTACAATCAGTAACCGGTTTTTTATACAGATTTGAAAGAGTTTTTCCATTGTACAGCTCCTCTTAATGGTTGTGTCCGGCGTGAGCGCCCATGGAACTGGTGACAATTTTCGCTTTCAGATCAAATGCGCCATTATTTATATACTCCTGTCCCTCCTGAAGACCTGCAAGAATCATTACCTTCCGGGAGTTTCTATCACCGGTTGTTACCTGAACCGGCTTAAACATTCCCGGCTCATGCTGCACAAATACAACATTTTTACTATCAAGAATCTGAACAGCATCTCTATCGATGATAAGTCCCGTGTCTCCATCTCCGGTTTCAATAATTGCATCGACAAACGTTCCCGGGCGCCAGATACTGTTTGTATTAGGTAATACAACCCGGGCGATAATTTTTCGTGTCTGCACATCCATAATGGGTGTTACATAGCTGATAGTACCAGTTGTGCTTCCTTCAGTACCAACTGCCGTTATTTTCACTTTCTGCCCCTGCTTTACCTTGACGACATCTTTAGGATACACCGCAAGATTGACCCAGACAGTAGACAGATCGGCCAGAAGATACAAACTTTTCTCTACCGATACATGCTCTCCCACAGAAACATGTTTCTCGATGATACGACCGGATATCGGTGCCTTGAGCGAATAAGCTGTCATGCTTTCATTACTTTCAATCACCGCTACAGTTTCACCTGCATTTACATATTCACCGATTTTGTATCGAATCTCCTTAACAATTCCTGGAAAGCGTGGGCTGATATGAACCAGAAGATCCTCATTGAATCCAATTTCACCAGACAGGTCGAGAGATGAGTTTATCTTGCCTGTTTCTACTTTAGCCACAGTAATACCTGCCATTTTCATCACTTCAGGTGTCAAAGCAATTTCTCTCTCATCACTATGTGCGCCCTCACCTTCTCCTTCATGTTCGTCATGCCCGGAATGCGATTCAGTTTCATTAGTTTTTTCAGAATGAACGCTTTCGCCATGTTCTTCGTGATCGTGATCATGTTCCTTTACATTATCACAGCTGCCCCATGTTATTATCATTACGAAAAATGCCGTTATTGTTAAAAATCTATGTATCATATTTCACTCCCGATTATTTTATAATTTGAATGGTGACTGCAGTGGTTTGCATCAGGTCAGCCAGTAGTAACGCCCGTTCCTGCTGGATCTCTATAATTTCCAGTTTCAATCGAAGCATTTCTGCCTGTGCTTCAGTAAGGTCAAGAAATCCTGCATTCCCTGCATTGTAATACTCCTGAAGCATCATATAGACCTGCTGTGCTTTAGGTATTGTACTTGATTTAAGAATTTGCAGTTTTTGGTCGATTATTACTATTTGACTATGAATCTCCTGAATATCAGCAGTAAGTAGACGATGTACATTTTCCTGCTGCTCTCCAAGAGCTTTCTGCTTAAGCTCAATCTGTTTTTGTGCAGCAGTGTTTTTGTTAAAAACAGGAATAGACATCGATAGTCCAATAAGTGGCGAATTATAATGATCATAATTACTTCGGAGATATCCGGCTGAGAGATTCAAATCGGGAACAATATCTGCATGAAGCTGCCTTCGTTGTGTTTCAAGAAGTGCCTGATCAACTGCAAATGACTTGTAAACAGGAGTGTTATCAATAGATTTTAAAAGTTCATCAATACCTGGCAGTGGTGTTTCGCCCAAATCCCCGATAACATGTACCAGCATAGTATCCTGCTCAGATCCCAGGGCTGCAAATTTCAACCTGGCCTGCGTATTTTTGCTGTGAAGTTCACTACGTTCTATTTTTAATTTCTCGATGTCAATATCGATCCGAACCAGATCAGTCATTCTGGAACCACCGGCATCAACCCGTTTCTGAATCTGATCTCTGGTGAGCTCGGATATTTTCAGCATCGAATCAATGACATTCAGCATGTTTGCAGTGATTGCAATTGGAATGAATCGACGGACGATTTCCGATTCGAGTTCTACTTTAGAAACCTGACTTCCGTTTATTACTCGGTCTACCTCTCTTTGAGCTGCCTGGGTACGAAGTTTTCGTTTATCACCAAGTTCAATCAGCTGCTCTATTGTTGCTTCTATCTCATTGGCACCAAATTTATCAAGAGCAATACCTATTTCTGGATTAGGAAAAACTCCTGCCTGCGCAATACCGGCTTTTGCTGCATCGATTTCTGTTTCTGCAGATCTGAGCCCGGAATTTCGTGAAAGTATTATTTTCCGTGCATTTGCAAAAGTTATTGCATTCTCTGCCACGGAGGGGGGAGCAGTGCTCAAAGATGCTTCAAAAACGGTTAATAAAGTTAAAATGAATAACTTTTTCATAGAGGTCCTTTCAATCGATACTGTTGAGAATTGCGTAAAGCAACCACCTATCAACACAATAACTTATACTGTGGTATGGTGTGGTGTGCTTTTGGTGCTTTTACTACCGAATAAAAGGGATCTCAAATACGAAGAACCGGAGAATTTTGAGTGATCAGAATTGGCGGGTTAAAAAAACGACGAATAGCAGAATCAAATCTGGTATCATGAGAAAACAATTCATCACAGATAAACACAGCAGGTGGAAGCACTGCTTCGAGCTGAATTGAGCTGTTAGGTAAATACTCATCAAACAGAGGCTGATCAGAACATAACCTGTGCTTGCAGTCTTCTGGAGTACAACTCTGTGATTCATCAGTATGATCGCACTCGTGACTTTCACAGGATTGGGCAATAAAATGAACTACTATCCCCCCATTGCCGGTATCAGGGCAGAGAGAGACAAAGCTGGCACTCAAATTAAGCAGTATTAAAACAATCGAAATAGTTCCACTGAAACGCATAAGTCTCAATATACGAAAAAATTCTGTAATTGCAATGCAGAATTCGATTTTGCGTTCAGTTTTTTTGTAGAAACACCGCGTTTGGAGAGTTTTTTGAAGAAAAATCCAGAAGCGTATAAGTTGTGCAAAGACGAACGGTCGGGTGTCTTTACACAAGCATACAATCAATTTTAACGTTGCATACCTTTTCCTGTTGTATCACCACGTGCCCCTGCCCCGGATTTCATCATTGGACACTGCTGCATCTGAGACATCATTTTTCGCATGGCAGTGGTATCTACTTTAATTTCCACTTCTTTTTTCAAATCAGCGTTTCTGTCAAATTTCATGATTTTATTTCCCATTATTACAATAAAACCTCCATCCTGTGTGCTGAAAGCTGCACTTGGTTTCATGAAATGCATCATCATCATACCGCACATGGCACTCGAATCCATCATCCCCCCATGCCTTATACCATCCTGCCCCATTCCATTATTAGGAGCACTACCACCCTGCTGGGCAAGACTGAATGTCAGCGTAAACAATAGAGAAATCCCGGTTTTGATTAACCAATTCATTAAAGCCTCCCAATTTGTTAATGTTAAAAATTCTGAAAGTTGGTGCTTTAAATACTGCAAAAATCGAACCCGAATAAATATCAGTTATCCTTACAATCAGAATCGGCGATAGATATATTAAAAGAAGAGTTCGAGGATCTGAAAATGGACCTTTCATAATTAATCATTAATACCACCTGCAAAGGAGTTAATATGAGCTACTACATTTCAAAAACAGTTGATACTAATTTTGAGCAGACAGAAGAAAAGCTTCGCGGTTTACTGAAAGAACAGGGATTTGGTGTACTCACTGAAATCGACGTACAGGCTACACTTAAGAAAAAGCTTGATGTGGATTTCCGAAAATACAAGATTCTTGGAGCCTGTAACCCACCTTACGCTCATAAAGCATTACTTACCGAAAATAAAATCGGGGTAATGCTGCCTTGTAATGTCATTCTGCAGGAAACCGATGAAGGTAAAATTGAAGTCGCAGCAATCGACCCTGGAGCCGGAATGGCAGCAGTGGGCAATGAAAAACTGAACGAGATAGCTTTTCAGATTCGGGAGAAACTGCAAAGTGTAATCGATAGTTTGTGACAATGAATCCGGAATGGATTGGGGTTCTTTCGGTTCTATTTTTTGACACTATGGCACGATAAAGTTGTTTTCAGAATCACTTTTCTCAATAGATTTCGAAAGGAACCCATCTCAACTTTCATAACGCTCAAACTCCGAATCTTCATTATCACCGTCAGCATCATCCAGGCAGATCTTTACTCCGCGCTTTTTATCTTTCACGCTATTCTGTAATTTTACTGTTTTTTTCAGTGGGGCATGACTTTTTGATTTTTTGACTGAGTTATGTATACGTTGAGATTCAGTTACATCAGTATCATCAGTTTTAAAGAACGAAATAGATTCCAGTAACTGCATCGCCTGTGAAGAAAGTTCTTCCGCAGTTGCAGATGATTCTTCCGCGTTGGCAGCATTTTGCTGAACGACGGTATTCAGTTGCAGAATTGCGGAATTTATCTGCTGTGTTCCATTATTTTGTTCGGCGCTTGCAGCGTTGATTTCACTCACGAGTTCTGCTGTCTTCTGGATATCAGGTACAAGTTTTGCCATCATTTCTCCAGCTTTTTCAGCTACCTGGACACTTGTTTTTGATAATTCATTGATCTCTTCTGCTGAAGATTGACTTCGATCAGCAAGTTTTTGAACCTGAGCAGCAACCACAGCAAATCCCTTACCCGCATCACCAGCCCGGGCAGCTTCTATCGAAGCATTCAATGACAAAAGATTTGTCTGTCTGGCTATTTCCTGTATTATCGAAATTTTCTCAGCAATTTTTTTCATTGCATCCACAGTCTGAACTACCGCAGCGCCTCCATCCTTTGCATCCTGCGCAGATTTGAGTGCTATTTTTTCGGTTTGAACTGCATTATCAGAGTTCTGCCGAATAGCAGCTGCCATTTCTTCGATCGAAGCTGAGATCTCCTCTACTGATGCAGCCTGCTCCGAAGCTCCCTGAGAGAGAGCCAGGGATGATGACGACAGTTGCCCACTGCCAATTGATACATTGCTGGATGCTGTTTTTACTGAGCTGATTATTTCTTTTATCTTTTCGGTCATCACATCCAGAGCTCTGGCGAGGAGTCCTATTTTATTTTTCATCTCACGATATCTTTCGTCAATTTTCACATCCAGATCACCTTTGGCAATACTTTCTGCTATTCCGATCATTTCAATCAACACAGAATTATCGGATACAATTTCAAACCCGCCAGTGACATTTCCATAATTGTCAATAAGTGGTCCACAACTGGCTCTCACCGGTATTTTCGATCCATTTCGTGTAGTTGCGACCGTCTCGGCAATAAGTGTACTTTTGGTATCCATACATCTTTTAATGGTACATTCGGGAGTTTTACAAACGGGTGTTTTACACAGGTCAGCACACGTCATCTTCCCAATAACCTCTTCCCTGGAGTAACCAAGTGCCTGCAACGCAGCATTATTAATATTCTGAATAATCAGGTTTTTATCCGTCCTGAATGCTGCATCAGGCATGTTATTCAAAAAACCTTCATCGATTTGTGTAACATTTGAGATAATCTCAAATCCCCCCAAAGGATTTCCTTTTTCATCAAATATAGCATTACATTGAGCCCGGACCGGAATAATCGATCCCTGTTTTGTTCGGGCGATAGTAACACCGCTCACTGCGGTTTTGTTTCTAAGACAGTTCCTTATTGTGCAGTTTTCGGTATTACATAAAGGTGTCTTACAAAGTTCGGAACATTTCATTTTTCCAATCACATCGGATTTAATATATCCCATAACGTCCAAAGCTGTCTGGTTGATATACCAGATCGTCAGATCACAATCAGTAATAAAAAGTGGTTCTGTAATTCTATCTATAAAAAACTGACTGGATCGTATTACCGACATAATATTCTGTTTTAGAAACATCATTTTTCCCACCCTTTTTTATTGCTGACATACCTTACTCATACAACCGCACTTAAAGCGGACCTGCATGAACAGTTTTGATCAAATTCCAAATAATGTGAAACTACTGAGAGTATTGTGTAATCCTTGCTATATTATGGTATCATTACTGATTTGAAATTACAACATTCAAATTCATTTTAACCTGAATCGCTCCAGTATATATCAAGTTTACCCGCATTAAATTTTATTTTCATTAAAAAAAATGGTTTTTTTCAAAAAAGTCTTGTACACGCTTAGAAATTTTGCTATATTAACAGTACCTCTTATTTTCCTACTACGCAAGGGCCCTCCTTGCAACTATATGGGTGAAGCGGAAACGCCGGGATTTATTCCCGGCGGTTCTTTTTTATAGCCTGAATTTTAATAAAAAAGAAGAAACTACAAAACAGTTAAATAGCCATTTTCGGTGAAATGTATCATTACTATAATATCAAACCAGTTAGCTATACTGATGACGTGTCAAAAATTAACATTTTAGTTATTGCATTTTTTGCATTTCTTGCATTCCCCCATCCGCCTTCTGCACGTTAGCTTCGCTGCTACTTCGTGGTCCCCCGTTAACGGGGGAAGGATGGGATAGGGGCCGGAAAATTTGCGAAAATTTGCAATTAACACAAAAGTTTTCATTTCAGCCGTCCACAGTATATCTTCCAAAGACCATATCGAATTTCAAATAACGAAGTTTAAAAAAATAGAGTCAAATTCCTATCCTATTCTTTTACTTGACATTAAAGATTCGATATTCCATGTTCGATATTCATTTTTCAAGGCCGCAAAAGGAGTCGCCCCCCCAAATCATAACCCGAAGCCTATTCTACACAGAGGGGGTAGCGTAAGACCGGTTGAATTTTTTATGTTTAGAGACATGCGCCGGCATGTCTCTAAACGATAAATTCGACCGGGCTGGAGCGAGGGGGAGACTTCCCCCCTTGACACCTTATAACTTCATAAGAACCTCAGATCTCCGCTAATCTTCCACTAACAACCCAATTTATACTCTTTAATCATCATTAAGCGCTTTTCGTTTGACTCCTTGATGCCAAAACATTATTTTCGTAGCGGGCAAACAACAGTAATCGTTACAAACCCACCAAATATCGCAAATGATTAAAATTTTCGAACATAAAAAGATATCTTCCAGCCGTAATAGTGGAAGGTATCTTTTTTTTTCGGGCACATACAGATTGCTACCTTTTTTACCGTGCCACATAAACAACAATCCTGAGACTAACACAAAGAGAGGTATTCTTGAGAGGCATACTCGCGCTTGAAGATGGGACCATATTTGAAGGTGAATCGTTTGGAGCTGCCGGCGAATCACTGGGAGAGGCAGTTTTCAATACCAGCCTCACGGGATATCAGGAAGTTCTGACAGATCCATCGTATTCATCTCAAATAGTAACTATGACGTATCCGCTCATTGGTAACTATGGGATTAATAAAAATGATGTTGAATCTGATAAAGTCCAGGTAAGTGGATTTGTTGTAAAAGAAGCCTGCCCCTACCCTTCCAATTTTACTGCAGAAAAAACGCTGACCTATTACCTTAAAGAAAACAATATCGTCGCAATTGAAGATATCGATACACGTGCGTTAACTCGCCATATTCGGGTAAAAGGGGCCATGAAATCGATTATCTATGCAGGTGATGGTCCGGTTTCTACAGATGATCTGGTCGATAAAGCACGTTCCTGGAAAGGTCTTGTAGGTGTCGATCTGGTTAAAAACGTTACCTGCAAAAAACCTTACGTATGGAATAAAACTGAAGTAAGTAACCATCGCTGCTCGCTTGTAGCCTTCGACTTTGGAATCAAACATAACATTTTAAGAATCCTTGAAGCATTAGGGTGCAGGATCACGGTTGTTCCGGCAGACTATACTGCAGAGCAGGTGCTTGCGCTCAATCCTGACGGTGTGTTTTTATCGAATGGGCCTGGTGACCCGGCAGCTGTTACCGGTGCTATTAAATCAATTAAAAATCTTATTGATAAAAAACCGATTTTCGGAATTTGCCTGGGGCATCAGCTTTTAGCTCTTGCACTGGGAGGATCTACCTATAAGTTGAAATTCGGCCATCGTGGTGGAAATCATCCGGTACGAAACAACGATACCGGACTTGTAGAGATCACCTCACAAAACCACGGTTTTTGCGTTGACATGGAAAGTCTCTCAAAGCTTAATGTTGAAATGACACATTTAAACCTCAATGATAATACTTGTGAAGGTATTGCCAATTTTGAGAGAAAATTTTTCTCTGTTCA
>JBNKZD010000137.1:0-9061 GCA_050301235.1 Chitinispirillaceae bacterium
ATAGGATCCCTGATTGATGCATAATTTCAATTCCATCTCCTCACTCTCAACTCTCAGGCTCTAATCCTCTTACCTTTAAATTTTCCATCTTCTGGCAGTCCGGTCATCTCTTTTTTCTCATAGTCCCCCCGTCTCCCAGTCACTCAGTCCTTCTGTCTTCCCCCGACCTCTGGAAAAACTCACTACTGGATACATAATCCGTTAAGAATTATTTTAGCATAAGATTACACGGGTTACCTTCAAATTACCAACCCCAGGAACATTAAGGTCCTTTTTGCATGAATAAAAAGAAAAAAGCTGTATCCATGGTGCGTTCATCTGCAGCAGAATATCTTACGTTTATTGCAGCAACGGGAGATAATGAAACCAGTGTGGAAATGCGCTACGAAGACGAAAACATCTGGTTATCCCAAAAAATGATGGCGACCCTTTATGATGTGACTGTTTCAGCCATAAATCAGCACCTGAAAACGATTTTTAATGACAATGAGCTTCAACCAGAGGCAACTATTAAGAAATACTTAATAGTTCAAACCGAAGGCGGCAGACAGGTGAAACGAGAGATTGACCATTTTAACCTGCAAGCCATTATTGCTGTGGGTTTTAAAATAGAAAACGAACGTGCTGTCCAGTTTCGCAAATGGGCTAACCGCATTGTTAAAGACTACACAATACAGGGATGGACCATGGATGTGGAGCGTCTCAAGCATGGTGGTAGCATTCTTGATAATGAATTTTTCGAACGGCAACTGGAAAAAGTCCGGGAGATCCGCCTTTCGGAGCGCAAGTTTTACCAAAAAATAACCGATATCTATGCAACAGCAATAGACTACGACGCATCAGCCACTGCTACAAAACGTTTTTTTGCGGCAGTTCAGAACAAAATGCACTATGCTATTCATAGTCAGACAGCAGCCGAGGTGATTGTAGATCGTGCTGATCATCAAAATGTAAACATGGGGTTGACCAGCTGGGATGGTTCACCTGCCGGAAAAATTCACAAGTCCGATGTCTCTATTGCTA
The DNA here is from genome assembly GCA_050301235.1 of Chitinispirillaceae bacterium. GTDB lineage: Bacteria > Fibrobacterota > Chitinivibrionia > Chitinivibrionales > Chitinispirillaceae > JAFGIN01. The sequence goes on from JBNKZD010000137.1 coordinate 1,024, forward strand.
AAAATTATCTAGATGAATTTGAAATGGCGCAAATGCAGCGTATTGTTTCTGCATACCTGGATATGGCGGAAATGCAGGCAATGCGTAAAATCCCTATGACCATGTCTGATTGGGAAAATCGGCTCTCCGGGTTCTTGAAGCTGTGGGACAGGGAGATCCTGCAGGATGCAGGCAAAGTTACTGCTGAAATTGCCAAAGCCAACGCTGAATGCGAATTTGAGAAATACCGCATTGTGCAGGACCGCTTGTATGAATCCGATTTTGACAAACATATCAAAGCGCTGCAAAACCTTGAAAAAATGATTACAAAACGCGAGGGTGATAATGAGTAAACGAAATTTTATGGAGAAGATGCTTGAGGGTGTTGTGGTGGAATGGAAGAGGTTGGTGCATCTGGTATTGTTGACCCCTTAGTCACTAACTTACAAATATTATGGGCGCAAAGGCGATTTGGTGGGGCTTTTAGAGGCTATTAGCAGTTGGCTTTTAGCTATTAGCTATAATAAAGAACTTTTTAGCCAACAGCCAATGGCAAATAGCCAAAAGCTTTTTAGTGCCCTCACCCAGCCCCTTTGGCGTCGTCGGAAGGGTAGAAAACGCAACACACATTACCTCTCAATATCCGGCAGTCTGGTCATCTCTTTTTTCCCGACACACCGTCCTCTGCCTACCGTCTACCTGATCCTCCTCTTGACTCTCCAACCATATTTACCTATATTAATAGTAGTTCAAAAGTTCAACGTTCAGGGTTCCAGGATGAAAAAAATGGTTACTACCTGGATTAAACGCGAGTACCGCGTCAATTTTCTAATTTTAACCTTAACCTTAACCTAAACCTTTTTAACTTTTGAACCTCTGAACCTTACATTCCCGATTCTCATCACCAGCATCCCGGACTCGCCCCCTTGCTACCCTGTTACTGCTTAGTCCATGGATTTCTGTGAGATAGGAGTTTAGATTTGATGTCGTTTGAGGGTTTTTGGATTTGAATTTTAAGATAAGAGTTCATCATTTATACCAGGTTATCGGCGAGGAATGACGTTTATGGAACAATTGAGGGAGTTGGCCAAAATATTGGGGCAAAAAATCAATTTAAACACATTGAAAACATAAAAATGAAAACAACAAAGACTTACAAATCTTTTCTCTATCTACTGTTAATTCTATTTGCTTCTAATACCAATGGACAAATAAAACCAAAGGGAATTGTAGAAATTGGTTACATATCTGATTTCAAAATCAATTTTAAGAATCTTGTTGAATACGAGTATTCTGATGATGATTTAAAAGCTGCTATGTTAGCTGGGGATAAGGGAATGTTTATAAAATCCGCTGAGAGAATAACTAAGAAATATGAATTGTTGAAGAAAAAATACCCATGCTATAACACTCGCAATAGTTTGAGTATTTTTAAAAGTATAAATATGAAAAAGAATAAATTGAATCATGTTTATAAATCATTTTTAAAGAGCAATAAAATTAATATTTCAGGAAAGATTGTTTACCACTTATGGATATCTGGTCGCGGTGAATTGTTTAAAATAGAAATGATAGAATCAGATGTAAAATCAGATAAACTTGATGAGCATTTTCAAAAAGTATTAAGGAAAATTAAATTTGAAAGATTAATAAATGAGTGTGATACTACGGTTGTTAAATCATACTATGAATTTAAATAATAATGAAATTTCAATATTCTTTTATTGGTTGAAAATGATTTTTTGCCCCAAAACATCGGCCAACAGCCCATCAAAAGCTCATCGTAAACTCCTCGGGCTTCGCCACATTTTCCCTTCATTTCATTACGGGAAAACGTCTTTTATGGGCAACCCGTTGGTGGCAATAGGAATGGGCATTAAAAGAAAACATTCTAATAGGAATTATCTATCTTGAAAAAGTCTGAAAATCTTCTTCTGGAAACCATAGCTACACTTGAGAAAATAATTACAATTAGAAGTTATGGTACATTTGATTTTAATAATTTTAATAACCTTATAGACAAATATTTAGATCATAAAAATGTTTTTAATAAGTTAAATGAATTAGTTGATTTAGATGCTCTCACTAATGGTACAGATATAGAAAGCATAGCAAAAAAGATTCTCAATTACCAGCATGAAACACTTAACCTGAAGTGGACCCCGAATGTGAGACAGAAAATTGTAGTTCTTAAGGTAGGATGTACTGACATTTTAGAATATACATTTAGTAATTCTTCTATGCAATAATTAATATAATATTTTTTAAGGGGGGTGTGGGGGGATCTTTCCCCCCACAACTCCGGGGGTGTCTAGATGGCAATTAACTCTCACTTTACACCATAGATTTCTGAAGGAGTTTTGCCTTTTAGAGAAGCATGCGGTCTCAAATAGTTGTAGAAATTGAAATAATCTTTCAAGCCTAGAGATGCCTCCTTGGGGGATCGGTAATCTCTGATATAAATATTTTCGTATTTTACAGTTCTCCATAGCCTTTCTGTAAAAACATTGTCCAATGCCCGACCTTTCCCATCCATGCTGGGTTGAATTCCTTCTCGTAGTACTGCATTGATATAATCTTTGCAGGCAAATTGTACTCCTTGATCTGAATTGTGAATTTCCGGCTTTCCAGATTGTAATGCTTTTTGAAACGCAGAAAGACAAAATTGATAGTCCAGCGCCGTTGAAACTTTGAACGATAAAACGTACCGGCTGTACCAGTCGATAAAAGCTACCAGATAGGCAAAGCCGCCGGTTAAACGAAGATAGGTAATATCTGTACCCCAAACCTGATCGGGGCGCTCTATCGCCAAATCTCGCAGTAAATAAGGGTACTTTCGATGTTCTTTGTCCGGCAGACTCAATCGTGGCTGAGGGTAGATGGCTTCTAATCTCATCAGGTGCATAAGGCGTCGTATTCGTTTGCGGTTCACCTGGATCCCTTGAGTATTCCGTAAGTATCGACTCATTTGTTGACTTCCAAAAAAGGGATACTGGGTATATGTCTTGTCAATCAGATGCATAAGTGCAAGATTTTCCTCGGATTCTCCAACAGGCGTTCGATACAATGATGACCGTGAGATTCCAAGCAATTGGCATTGACGTGAAATACTTATTCGTGGGTGGTTTGATTCTATGCATGCTCGTCGCTCACTGCTCGAAGTGGGAAGATTTTTTTTTAAGCCAGTCAAGCTCAAATTTCAGCTTGCCGATTTCCTGGAACAATTGTGCTTCCCGTGTTTCCCAGTCCTGTTCAACCTTGTCAGGTTTACGCGAAAAAAGTGTCGGCAATAATGATACGACATGCTTTTTCCACTTGGTGATCAGCAGTGGATGGACATTATACCGTTTTGCGATGACATTGATCGTGTCTTCCCCTTTAATAGCTTCAATGACCGCTTTTGCCTTAAGGTCGTCGCTGTGTTGTCGACGTTTCATGTTTTAAAATACCTTTCTTGAAGTTTTGTGTAATTGTATATTAAAACTACCTTAAGGAACTGTCTATTTTTTGGGGGCCACTTCAATATTCAAGATCAGTTATTCGCAATTCGATATTTAGTTAAATTATTTATTGGTAAAACCTGCTACAAACAATCCAGCAAGGAAAAAAACCTTTTAGAAGTTTGCTTTTGGCTATTAGCGGAAATATTAAATAAAAATCTTTTTAATAAGGTTAAACTGATTACGTGAACATTTTCTACTAAGGTTTTGAGAAAGAACATTCTTTTTAAAAACCTTAGTGTCCGTCTTAACCTTACTAGTATTACACAAACCAAAGCAATCTAACCTTATTACCTTATTACCTTATTACCTTATTACCTTATTACCTTATTACCTTATTACCTTATTGTGGCTGAAAATCATCCACAAGGTGGTTGAAAATCGTTTATCTGTTCCAATTCTGTTTAAGAATAAAATATAGTCCATAAAAGAGAGCGTTACGAGAGGTTTGAACGCGCATTCCGACGAGAGGAGGAATGCATCGCGGCAAACCTTTCGTATCGGGAGGGGAGTCAAAAAGACAAATGCCATTATTGCGGAAAACGAAAAAAATAAGAAATGGCGTTTGGCTTTTTGCGGGGGAGGGTGCGTTGCTACAACGCAAGCCCCTCCCCCAAATGCGAAATCAGAAAAAAATTGAGATAAGAAAAAAACACTTGCAATCACCGCCACTCATGCTTGGGATATCTTCTGCTCAGTGCTTTTTTAATCTCCGGATAATGTACTTCCCAGAAATTTTTCAGATCATCGGTGATCTGGACAGGGCGGTTGTTAGGGGCGAGGATTTCGATGGTGATAGACGCTCTGCCAGAAGCAATTCGTGGGGTCTGGTATTGTCCGTAAAGGTCCTGGATGCGGGTCCGGCCATGGGGTGGTTTCCCCGGCGTATAGAGAAGCTTCATTTTTCTTCCGGTGGGCAGCATTACTGAGGCGGGCGCCATCGATTCAATACATTGATTGTCTGCTGCTGAGAGCAACTCCTGAAAGAACGGAAGTACCGGGATATCACAAACCTGATTATACCGGTATGATCCCTCACAAAGTGTATGGATAACCAGGTGTTTTTCTTCATTGGAGAAATTGGGCAGGTTCTTTTCGGGGAATATCTCCCGCAGCCATAAAACGCGATTGATCCACTCGTCAACAGTATGATTCCAGCCATTCAAAGGCAACTTTTTAGAAATGATCGTTTCTGCAAGCAGATTTGAAGCTGACTGAATATCCAGTTCTTCTGCTTTTTTTTCATCAATGAGGACATCGAGACAGAAGCTGCAGATAGTCGCTTCAACTGATTGGGTAATGTTATTCCATGTATGTTCAGTAGTGGTGGTAAAGGTGGCTTTAAAATGTTTCGTAAGCCATTCCGGGCGTATTTCGCAGATCATTGAGAGTCGTGGTTTTAGTACCTGACCCGCACTGTGGCGTGTTTCCCGGATTTCAGCAGCAATACAGAGCGGTGCTTTTCTCACAATTGTTGATGAATCAAGTTCACCCCGGCGATTATTTCGCATAGTACACTGGAGTGTCGCATTGTCTCTACGGGCGATAAGGCGGTCGGGGTAGGCCAGTAGAAGTGATTCGGCGAACCCTTCAATGGAGGTTTCACTATTATATGGAATAGGGGTAAATTTCCTGCAAAGTTGTTTCAGGTAGTTTTGAGAACGATCGATTGCTTTACATGACGATATATTGAGCGCAAAACGTGAGCAGACAGCTGGTGCGAAGGAGCTGGTGCGTGCTTTTTCAAAGAGCAGGTAATACGCGTAAAAATCAGATAGTACAGGAGTGGAAAATGCTTCATCAGGAAACTGTGGTTTGCCCTGGATCATTGATCGTTCACCTAACATTGCTGCCGCAAATGTAGCGAGTTCAACGGCATCAAGTGTAATTGATGAAAGTAGAAGTCGTGAGAATCGTGGATGCATCGGAAGAGAGGACATCTGCTTTCCGATATCGGTCAGTCGTGATTCTGAGTCAATAGCGCCAAGAAGTGTGAGGAGTTCTTTTGCAGCTGTGATTGTTGCCGGAGGTGGTGGGGTAAGCCATGAGAACTGTTGCGGTTCGCTATAGCCCAGAGAGTAAAGTGTCAGAAGAACTTCTGAGAGGTCGATTTGTAAAATCTCGGGTGATGTATTTGATGGCATGCTCTGTTGCTGTGTTGTGCTCCAGAGGCGAACACAAATTCCGGGAGCTTCACGACCTGCTCTTCCGGCACGTTGTTGAGCTGCATCAGCACTGATTGTTTCGGTATACAGAGTGTTAAGTCCACGATTGGAGTCGTATCTGTTAACTCGAGCAAGGCCACTGTCGATAACATGGCGAACTCCGGGAATGGTTAGTGATGTCTGTGCGATGTTAGTAGCAACGATGATTTTTCTTCTTGTTGCGTTTAATGGTGAAAGCGCTTGTTGCTGGAGCTGTTCCGGAAGATCGCCGTAGAGTGGCAGAACCGTTACTGGTTCGGATCGGATTCCCGAATCGAGTGCATCGATTGTCTTTTTTATTTCGTAGGCTCCGGGCATGAAGATCAGAATATCACCACTATTACCGGAGCGTACAAGCCGGTCAGTAGCTTTAGTGGCAGTGCCCCAAATCGGAGTCTCTCTGTTTGATGGGTAATATTGAATATCAATGGGAAATGTTTTTCCAGGTGCATCAATACAGATAGCTTCAGGTAAATAGTCGGTAAGCGGGGATGTTTCGAGTGTTGCAGACATGACGATAATGCGGAGGTTATGTCGTTGCCTTTGCAGAGTTCGAACCAACGCCAAGCCCAGATCGGTAGTGATACTTCGTTCATGAAATTCATCAAATATAATTGTATCGATTCCATTGAGGGTGGGATCACTGAGCAGCATTCGTGGAAGAATACCTTCAGTGATAAACAGCATCCGGGTTTCATCTGATACAGCTGAATCGAAGCGTGTACTGTAGCCGACCTCTTTTCCTAATACAGAATGTCGTTGAGACGCTATGTAGGTTGCCAGCATTCTTGCAGCGATTCTTCGTGGTTGAAGAATAAGTATTGTTCCAGTGCTGATCCCGGAATCTCGTATAATTTGAGGTACCTGTGTAGATTTTCCTGAGCCTGTTGGAGCACGAAGGATAAGTGTAGAACGTTCTTTCAACGAACTGATGATAGTCTCTTTGTAGGTAAGAATCGGAAAATCTGGCATAGGTGTAAAAATATATATAGGGGTATACATTTGGTTGGGGAAGATTATTCCATGATTCAGTCTACCCCAATTTGGCACTATTAGCAGATCGCCTCTCTCCCCGACCCTCTCTCCACTCGTGGAGAAAGGGGGCATGTAAATTTCCTTCTTTTATCCCCCCTCTCCATCATAAAATGGAGAGGGGGTTAGGGGGTGAGGCGATCTGCGAATAGTGCATTTTCAGCTACGCAAATGAAGTGTATCTATTCAATTAATAATAAAATGGTCAATTAATCCAGTAGTGTGTCTAAAGGTACCAAATTGAGAATTGGATTGATCGGGATACCAAAATGGCGAACTTCAAAATGTAGATGTGGTCCTGTACTTTTTCCGGTAGAGCCGACCAGGCCAAGTTGTTGCCCTCTTTGAATCTTTTTATTTTTACTGATTGTGCAGCTTAGAAGATGACCATAAACAGTGATCAGATTGGTTTGAGGATGACGGATATAGATTGCATTGCCTAAAAGTGGCTTAAATCCACAGAACTCAACAATACCATCAGCTGCGCAATATACCGGAGTACCTTCTGGTGCTGCAATGTCAATGCCTTTATGAAATGCAGTTCCTTCAAAAATTGGATCGGTGCGCATACCAAAATGAGAAGAGATCCAGCCTGATGTCGGGCAGCTCAGGAATGAACCAGCGGGACACTGTTCGTGGAGGGTGTTACATCGCTGAAGGGATCTGATAGTTTTCAGATGCTGGGGTAAACAGAGGGTGTTGATGAAAAGCTGTTCGATACTGTCTGAGAGAAGAGTGTAGTAGTCAAAATAGAATTTTTTACGCTTTAGTTGTGTGTCGAATAACAGCTGTTTTGTTGAATGTTGAAAAATATAAACTGATAAAATGATATAGCCACTTGATGCAAAAGTAAGAATGAAGTAAAAAATAAAAACGAAATGTTTTGGCAGTATCAATGATGACAGGGCTGGTTTATGGGAGATGAGGAACATTTCAGAGGTGAGAGGGTATTTAAATGGTGAACTCCATGAGTCCGGGCTCTTTTGATTCATTATTAGTACGGCAAATCGGTTAAAGTGTGGATTTTCAGTAGCAGTTCTGATAGTATGCAAGAATACTGCCGAAAGTCAGAAGTTGAATTGTTGAGTTAAAAGCAGGGAATTGTGGTAGTGGTTGATCTTTTCAGAAAAATTCTGACAATCTTTTCTCGTTAAGATCGCAAATAAGCGTAATCTAAGTATTAAAAAGCTGGTGAAGATATAAAAATGTATAAATCTATGATATTTGATCTTCCATAAGTGATTATATTATTGTATTTTTATAAGATACAATGTAGAATTACATTTCTGGTTTAAACTACCGGCACTAAACTAACCAGTTAAC
>JBNKZD010000138.1:0-15087 GCA_050301235.1 Chitinispirillaceae bacterium
ACAAAATATTACCCACCGTGAAGAGCGTATACTCAGAATGTATTTTGGTCTCAATTTCAGCAGACAATTTACTTTGGAATAGATCGGAAAAGAACTCAAATTAACACGTGAAAGAGTTCGTCTGATCCGTGACCGCTCGCTGCGAAAACTTTTCCAGAATCCGGCATCACGGGCGAAGCTTACTCCTTTTATTCACGATTCGAATCTGCAGTAATCCTCCTCGATCCCCAAAAAAAAACCCCAATTTCCATTTCTGAAAACCGGGGCTAAGAAACGTCAGCTGTTAATCTGTTATTTCAGGAAAATTTTCTCTTCAAAACGTTCAGAGGCATTCTGCACATTAACAACGTACAAACCTCGTGAAAAATTTCTTGTTGAAATTGAGTGATTTTGAAGGCCTGCCAGATTTTTTGAATACACTACTTTACCATTAAGGTTAACAATACGAATTGCTGATGGTCCTGCTTTTTTCAGATTAATAATCACATGCTCCCCTTCAGACTGCACATGTTTATCAGCAACATCAACACTGGCTATCGGTGAAATTGCAATTGGTGGAATCAAACTGAACCTGGCCATAAACACATCGTTGACTCCAACCGGTTCAGGAGAAGTAAATGATCCACCGGCAGTCCAATCCGGAAGATCTTTCTTTCCCCATACATCACGCACTGTGTAAGATTTTCCAGTAGCAATGTCACCACCTACTGTTTTAATCTGGTCTGTAGTGATAGTGATATTTGTAGCATTTGAATTACTACGGTTAAAAAGCATTATTGCGTAATCGCTGTTTTTCTTACCTTTCAATAATTTCACCCAGATCTCGGTTCTACCGTTGACAACTTTTCGTCCCTGTATCAAGCCTTTGGTAGTATCACCACCAAGTGTGTCCTGGTTAATTCCGATAGCATCCTTATTAATCAGGATCTCCTGAATCTGTGTAGACATGTACCTGATATCGTTACCGGCAATAAGTGGTGATGCTGACATGCACCATAGTGAGAAATGGGCTCTGGCTCTGGCGTAGTTGGTTGCAAAATCACCATAACCTACTTCGAGCATATCAGGGTCGTTCCAGGAGCCGATGCGTGCATGAGGGTAAAGAGGTGTGTTGTTGTCGAGATTACTCATCTGTGAACCATACTGATTACTGATATCTCTTGTTGTACGCCATAAATGTCCTACTGTATCGCCCCATAGCCATGGAGTCTGCTCTCCCCAGTTACATATACTGTAAACAATAGGATGTGCATCGGGTACTGAAGGTTTCATTCGGTTTACTGCGTTTCGCAAGCAATCCCTTACTTTTACATACTGTTGCACAGCCGGTCGGTTATCATGACAACAGAAGTCCACTTTCAAATAATCCACTCCCCAGGCTACAAATGTGTCTGCATCCTGCTGTTCATGGTTAAGCATGCCTGGAAGACCACCGGTACCGTAGCATGTCGCACATGTTGAGGTTCCCACATCTGTATAGAGGCCAAACTTAAGCCCCTTACTGTGAATATAATCACCCAGTTCCCTCATTCCTTTCGGGAAAAACTGAGGATCAGCTTTCAGACCGCCGCGAGCATCTCTTGTTCCTGATGCCCAGCAGTCATCAATATTGACAAATTCGTAGCCGACATCTTTCATTCCCTTTGATACGAATGCGTCAGCAATCTGTTTCATTGATGCTTCATCAACACGTCGCTGGGGATTTCGACAACCGAAATAGTTCCAGGTATTGAAACCCATAGGTGGTGTACGCGCGAGTCCATCATTAAGTGCAAAAACGGTTGAAGATCCCAGTGTTATTGCAAAAACAACCGCAGAAAATAACGGTAAAAACTTTTTGTTCATATCCCCCTCCATAAAAATGAATAAGTGTAATTTAAGTTTATAATTCGTATCGTAACACATGTGATTACTCCCGGTTATCAGGAGTACTATTTTTCATAAAAGAATGTTTAATTTATGAACACCATCTCCCTTCTAAAATCAATAATGTTTAAATATGCATATATAATTATACCTTTTGTTTTCAGAATGAGTATCCCAGTTTCAGTTTCCAGTGCCAGTTTCCCTTTTTAGTCAAGTTTTCACCCTCATAGTCAAATCCATCCATATTGGTGGTTCGCGAATGATCGAATGCTGCCGCAGCAGTTACACTGAACCCCTTGACAACCATTTTTTTTGCATAAATAGACCAGCGCCAGAATCCTTTACTATAAGTACTTTCATTGTATTCGCTTATCGGTTTAGTAAAATAGGGAACTGGAGTTTGTGTGTAAACAACATTTTTAAAGTCATTTGGTATTACACTCGGGAAATACTCGAATTCTGCGGAAAGTACATCTAACACTTTGAATGCTGGGAAATTAAATCCAAACATCCTTGGTGTGCGTTGATTGAGATCGTTATACCAGGGATAGTATACGATGTTGTTTACAGAGTCAATGACTTTCTTTGCATTATATCCACCGATTCCTACCCAGCATATTTCACCATAAAGTTTCAGATCTTCAGGTCCAAAAAACTGAGGTGATCCAAAAAATGCTTTGATATCAATAGTGGACCTCATCATTAATTTAGTTGCTTTAAATGAATAAAATGCTGTATCCCCACTTTGGGTAATATATGAGTTAAAACCTCCACTTTCACTTGCTCTTAGTTCAGGTGATGTTCTTTTATCATCTACAGGAATAAGTCTTGCGAAGTCAATTCCCGCGCCAACATCTATAGCATTAAAAAACTTATAGTTCAGTATACCAGCCAGTGAAAAATCATATAAAGGAAACATTGTTGCTTCACTAGTAAAAAGAATGTCAGCATGCAAATTGGTAATTGGGTTGATACCTGCATGAAGTCCTAACAACCTTGCTTTTGGGAAATCGAACTCATTGATGATATATGTTGGATAGGTACCAGTTCGGAAAAGATATTCACCAAGATTTCTGACTTCCTGATTGTATTTAAATGCGAACATCCCCAGGTTGAGTTGCAGGAATGGATTATCAAGATCACCAAAAGAATATTGACCACGTGCTTCATTGATATAGGCTATACCGAACGGGCGTACTGATTTTGGAGCGTTCTTGAGCTGTGGAAATGGATAGTTTAGAAAAAATTCAGGATTCAGGATGATGGATAACTCTTTAGTGGGATGGGCGTTTATTGTCAAGCCGATTAGAACGTTGTTCTGCCATTGCTTGTTGAATTCCTGCCCCATCTGATAGTTGTAACCATTTACAATCTGTCCAAATTGCCAGAATGAATATCCACCAATGTTCACCTTTTCCATCAATTGGGCCAGATTACCCTTCTGAGAAGACTCATCTTCATCAAGATCATCGAATGCAAAAAGGCTAAAAGTCAATAAAGATAAAAACAACGGGACCAGCATCAGAAAACGTTTTCGTAAAAAAGTCATTTATCCTCCTTATAGATAAGTGCTTTGGTAATAAAGTTAATTGTTATTTGAAAATGATGAGTTGATCTTCCTTTTTCTGGTTCATATAGCAGAGTTTAGTATAATCTGCCGAGACAACTTCTTTATGCACCCGGACTTCATCGATGCAGCCAATAAAGCCGAAATCAGATTTCTTGTTCGCGTGGTTACCAATCAGCGTATTTCTCCCAACGCCAATATAATTTATTGAGTCAATATGGTTTTTTGAAATTACAGCAATACCATCAATATACAATGTATGAAAAGCACTGTTGTTGTCAAATGTAAAAGTGATAAAATGCCAGCCGGTTTTTTTAAGAAACTGTTTTGAACCTATATTCGTAAAATAGTTACCTTCAGACTGATGCACTGATCCCATTATTCCAGTGCTGTCAACTTCGTAATCCATTCGTAATAGTGATGCGTCTCCAATGGAAACAATTTCACTCCCACCTCCGGGAGTTGTGGAATCCAATTTTGCCCATGCACTGAGCGTTATACCACTGGCAGGTGATCCCAGCAATCCTGGTATTACGATAGAATCCGAGCCATTAAATTTTTTACAGAACCCTACAATACCGGTTGTATCTGTCGCACTGCAGGTATTGCTGTTAAATCGATTGTAACTGGCGTCAATTACCTGATCATTACAATGCCAGACAGCTAAGTATCCGCGTGTTGTATCAAAAACGGTCGCACTGTTCGATTCACTTTGTGCAGATTCATTTCCCCAATACATTTTTAGTGTCTGTAGATCATTATCACCATATACCGTGTCGACTGTTACCCAAATATCAGCCTGCTCGGTTTGCCGATCCCATAGTTCAATTTCGTAAGGCAGGGGAGTGTTATCTTTTTTCGTAAATCGGATATCCGAACCATCCGGAAGTGTATTCGTAAAATCAAAGTTGTCGGAACGTAATCTGATACATACGGGAAAATGCATGACATTACCCGAAACGGCGGCACCGGATTCGGTCGTATTGAGCACAATATCCTGCGAGAATTTCCATCGGGGATTGTAAATGGTTGCCGTATCTTCGGATTGAACAGAGATATTATGTCGAAGGGAGTAGTTTGTTACCTCATTTTTAGTTGAATAAGCGATTTCCGGAATAGTGTCTGCCGGAATAGAGTCAATGCAGATATATTCTACATCAATATTGACAAATGAAAAGATGCTTGTGCCGGGAATGTATATATAGCCGTTGATTGCAGCAATATCGGATGGAATATACACTTTAATGGCACCAGGCTCCCGTAAAGTTCTTTTGTCAATTAGCGTCATTGAATCATCGGTCACTTCAATCCCGTTGATCAGGGTTTTTTTACCATTCTTATAATGAACTGCATAGACTGTGTATTTGCCGGGTTTGATATTCGAGAAGGTGAATATACCCCGGTTATCTGTACTTTCAAGAGGGATTTTTTTGATGTTCTTTACAGGGTCATAATCCTGCGGATACAGTTCAACATGAGCGTCTGGCGCAGGTGCACCATTCTCAAAGACAAGCTGACCGGTAATCTTCGCTTCCCCTTCATGTCCGATTCCACCATGATCGGAACAGGAGATTGAAAGAAGTATTACTACTGAGCACACTATTATCAGGGCGATCACTTTATGCATGTATCCTCCCGATTGTCGCGGTTCAGTTGTTGCGAAACTGGAAAAATCTGCATATTGAAATGATATGCCCGATCGGGGGCTTGATCCTGTTGGGCCATTGAGACAATTCGTTTTCTGAATTCACGAGCCTCTTCTTTGGCTTTTTCGAATGTCGCTTTTGACATGGAAATACCTGCCCACGAGATAGAGCGTTCATCAACAGGCTGGTTCTGGAGTGCAAGGCGGCCCTGATTGATCATTGCATCTGCATACGAGCTCAAAACCAGAGAATGCCCTTCAGCATATGCACTTGTTCCAGGATATTCACAAGTGTAACTACCATCATCTTCTTTTTTGATAAAATTCAATCGTTCCAGAAGAGCAACCGCTTGAGCAGCTTCCCTTTGGGAGATAGGAGGATGAACCATCTTTGCCAGATTTTTAAAGTTGCCATTGAACGGATAGAAGGAGAGGATTTCGTGAATGACAGAATAGTACCATTTCTGATAATATTCGTATTGATCAGGTTTAAGCAGGGTCGTACCATTTGTATTAAGACGTGCCATTTTCTTTAAATATAGTTTTTTGTCCTGGACTGATCTATGCTGATTGTAATTAATGATTTCTATGAGATATTTCGTTTCCTTTTTATTCAATTTCATGAGTGTTGCAAGACGTAATGCATGTTCTTCAGTAAGGTTAGCTTTCCCTCTGAGTACCATCAGAACGTGAGCCGGAGAGTTGAATCCAAGTGTTTCTGCAATCAAACGGTAAGTGATCTTCGGGCGTGCTTTTTTACTGGTCGCGTGCCATGCCTGAATGAATTCCCGATAATCAGTAAATTCGAAGATGTTTGGCATTATTTACTATCCTGAAAAATCTGTATAACAATATAAGAGAAAATTAATCTGTTTTCATAATGTTTTTTAAATAAAATCTTAAACATTTTAAAATCAATGTGTTATAATGTACATAATTAAACGAACCAGTGCATTGAAGATCGTTACCACGGGGTACAAGGTTCCAGGCTCAGGGTTCAAGAACCTCTGAACTCCTGAACCTTTGAACCTTACATCTTGCCTTTTACTGCTCCCTGCATTTATTTTCATGAGACTTTGCTGAAGGGCTTGTGTAATAGAAAATGCCTGTGCTGCAAAGTTAAAAATGTTCTTTTAAAAATCAGAAAGTTATGAAGATTGGGGAGAGGTGCCCGAGTGGTTGATGGGGGCGGTCTCGAAAACCGTTGAGCTGGGTTTCCGGCTCCCAGGGTTCGAATCCCTGCCTCTCCGATATTGAATACAGTCAGTGATAACTGGCTGTGTTCAATATCGGAGCAGGCTTTTCAGTGCGCGGACCGTCGACCTCCGAACGGTAGTGAGGAAGCGGCGAAGCCAATCCCTGTCATCCGGTTACCATACTTATCTGATATATATATAGAAATACAAATCTCAGGAGAGGTGTCCGAGCTGGTTTAAGGGGCACGCCTGGAAAGCGTGTGTGCGGGGAACTGCACCCAGGGTTCGAATCCCTGCCTCTCCGAAATAAATAAGGCCACGAGCAATCGTGGCCTTATTTATTTTGGAGCAGGCCTTGCGGTGCGCGTACCTTCGACGCTAACAACGAGATATAAACAGGAATTGAAATTTTGAGAAAATATGTTGAAACGTTGCTTGTCTTATTCAGTGCATTTCTGGTGCCTGTTATTTCATCGAATTTGTATTTATTGTTTATTCTTTTTCTGGGTGTTGTACTTACTATTTATTATGCAAAAACAAAAAGGATTTATCCTGTCATAATTACACATGGTATTTTTGATTTGATTGCGTTTTACCCATATTTAAAAATTTAAATGCCTAGTACTGTGGTTTCTGCAGGTTACAAGTTAAGAATTGACGAAAAACCTGAGGTGCTCTTCGAGTTCGCATCGTATGTCAGTTATTGCAAATAATGCTGTGGAAAAGCATCCAATTACAGATCTCCCGTAACAAAATCCATTTTCAGACGTTGTATAAAGAAATAAATGCGTTACTTCCTGGTCCTTTTTAACATTTCAAGGAGGCGTTCGTGATAAAGCTTTCTGTAATAGCAGAAGTTCCGGTCTCTGCTGCAAATAGCTACCCGCCATGGCATCCATTTAAATCGGAGGAACACCGGAAGAAGTATATTGAGCTTTATAAAAATAAAGAGAAGGAGTGGCCTGTTCCTTTCGAGTCGAAAATGGTACCGACCTCCTTCGGTCAGACCTATGTCAGGATCTGCGGACGTGCAGATGGCCCACCACTGGTACTGATGCCGGGAGGGGGATGCAGTTCGCTGGGCTGGATGCCTTTTGTACGACAACCATCCGAACATTACCGCATATACCTGATTGATAAAATTAATGACATTGGGCTCAGTGTCAATTCTCGTCCGGTAAAATCAACCGAGGACATCACGGGTTGGCTTGATGAACTTTTTACGGAACTGTCACTTACAAACGGAATTAATATCATGGGCAGTTCATACGGCGGATGGTTTACCAGCCAGTATGCGCTCAAACACCCCGGGCGGATTGGTAAAATAGTACTGCTCAGCCCGGCTGCAACAGTGAGTGCCATTAAACCAGAATTGTATATACGTGGTCTGCTGAGCCTCGTCAACCGTCATTGTGCACTTGACTTCTCTGTCTGGCTGGCAGGTGACTGGGCTCTCGACAGGGATAAAGAAAAATTACAAATACTCGAAAGGGATATTCTTGAAACAAGGAAAGCATGGAAAAGCTTCAAATCTCATCCAGCGGTTTCACCTACAGTGCTTACCGATGAGGAGCTTCAACGGCTGAAAATGCCGGTTCTTTTTATTGACGGGGACAAGAATCACGTAACATCGGTACCAAAAGCAGTTGCACGCCTGCAAAAGGTCGTACCGCACTACAACATAGAAATTATACCGGGAGCAGGCCATACGTTTCTTGGACATGAGGATGAATTGATGGCCAGGATTTTGACGTTTCTTGCTAAAACCTGAGAATATGTTTCATGTGTTTGCGGTATTTCCGGGATTGTAAAGGCAGAACAATGCGTTACCAGTCCTCGACACACTCCCGGCCGTGCCGGTTAATTAGTGACTGAGTGACTGAGTGACTGAGTGACTGAGTGACTGAGTGAATTCGGCTGTTCCTTTTTGTCTCCCTGCAATACCCATTGCATTTAGCTTTTTTCGCGATAATCGTTGGTTTCGAGAGCCTCAACCTACTGTGGCTGAGGTGGTCATTGAGCTTGTCGAAATGCTCTCAAAGTCACCATCAGAAACAGCTGTTAACCTTAATGCAATGACATTGTTATCTCCCCATCCCACAGTCCCCCTGTTTCCCTACTCCTCGCGGTGAAAATCCCAGAAAAATCTTTTATTGGAAATAGAAACAGACCTCCGGCAACAGAAGACACTTGTATTTCCTCTATACTTATATTATTTACCTGTAAGTGCCGGATAAAGCTGCGCGAATAATAACAACATAATCCCATACCGGCAACAAACTGTTTAGAATAATCCTGGTTTCAGTTGTACCTGATATTGTTTTTGAATTTATTTAAAAGGAGCTAACGACATGTTTAACATTTTCAGACCTGTATCGGTATATGATAAATTCCTGAAATTCATTTGTTTGTCATTACTTTTTTCGGCCACTGCATCATCAAATGTTCTTTTAAGAGATCATATAAATCTATCCGGACCAGCCCTTTATATTGGATTAGGTACTCAATGTGGATTAATCGGTGGAAAAGTGGAATATCAGTTTAGAGTTGCTAAATCATATCTAACATTATCTCCATTTTTGGGCTGTGGTCAATACGAAGTTGGCGATAAGCCATTTCTGGGATATATGGCAGGAGGTGGAATTGAAATCGGAAAAGCCCACAGAGGTTTTCTGGTGCTTGGATATGGATCCATAGCATCAGAGAAAAAAACGACCTACTATTATGATGGTCTTTTTCTGGAAGAAACATACTCTGACCAGAAACTTGTATATGGACCTGCTTTCGAATTTGGTTATAAAGGTATGATGCACTTTGGATTGACATGGTTTGGAGGCATAGGCTACGGTTTCTCGACGAATGCAACTAAGGAACATAACAACAAAATGTCTATAATTTTTTCGGGTGGTGTTGGTTACAAACTTTAATTTAACCTGAACTCGCTGGTTTGTTGATGATGAATCACAATTAGCCCGACAATTAAAGGGAACGAAGAGAGTCGCGTCAGCAAATTGTCGAGTTCTGTTACGGGGCAAAAACATGCGTTCTATTTTAAATTTTAAAAAATTGCAGATACAATTTTTTTTATTACTTCTAACACTGATTTCCAGTTGTGGCATTCTTGATTCCTTTAAGGAAACAACAATAAAAGTTGTTTCTCTTTCTCATAAATTTGAAGAAATTGTCAATGATACCGATACCGTTACTGTTCATTATAAATGCGAAATCAATCCCCGAAAGGACAATGTAATTCTTCAGGTACAGGGTTATGGCAGCATGATTGTTGGTGTTTATGATGCTGATACACTATCTAATTCAACGAAGTCAGGTTCTGTTACTTTTTTGAGAAATAATTTGGGGATCGTTAATTACCACATAGACAATCAAAGAAATGCAAGAGTTTACAGATATAAACTTGTCCTGAAGTCTGATGGAGAAGACCTGGCTGAATCAAATGTTTTCTCAATCTCCGGTCCAAACACATGGTAATATTTGAGAATGCAAGGGAATGGGTGTCCTCTATGCTCTCTGGGTAATCTGCTTTTTTCTCTTCAAATTATCGGCAAAATGGGATTTTATAAAAATCGGACACACCCCAGAGCGGACTCATAGACCATATCGGAATTACTGTTTTCCAAAACAGCGTATTTCAGGGTAATTTGTTTCGGAAACTGCAATGTATCCTGAATAAATGCATATCAGATTTCAGTATGTAATCAGAGTATGAGTGTAAAGATACCTTCCGATCCGGCTTTCTGCTACACAGCCCACAGTCTTCTGACACACTGTTTTCTGTCCCGCTGTCTCCCAGTCACCAAGTCTCTCTGTCATTCATCATGTCTCTAAGTCCCCCCGTCCCATTGTCTCGCTGTATCTCGCATATTACTCTTGCCTTCCCCCTATACTTTATATTATTTACCTATAACATGACCCTTGCAGTTGCTGCCGGATCAAGCTACTCGATACTACAACAAGATCCCATACCGGTAGCAGACTGCTCAGAATAGTCTCGTTCTCAATCCTGTAGTTCAGCTGAATTTTAAAGGCTTTTACAATGATTTTGAGATAAACATTTATTTGTGTATATATTGCAAAATTAAACATATAATGAAAGTAGAATAACATGCTTGCTAAAAAGGTTACAGTTGCATTGTGCCACTTTTCAAATATCCTGAAGGAATAAATTCTATGCTTAAAATAAAAGAGGTAATTGCTTACTCAATACCGTTTTTCTTTTTTTTGTTCGCAATTCCAACATATGCACAACTATCAGTCACAACATTTCCTGCTGAAATCAAAACTGGAATAATGGATACTTCTACATTGTTTTTGACCGTCAAAAATATCGGGCAGCAAAAAACCAGTGATATAAAAGTTCAGTTCTTTCATGATATGGGGGCTGAAACATTGCTGGAGAACGGCAATATGTTACTTGATTCTTTGCCTAAAGATGCCGAGAAGTGCTGGGTTGTTCGAACAGTTCTGGCTCCGGGTTTTTCAGAATCTGTAGTTCTTTTTCAGATACAGTACTATATTGTCCCTGAAAAATCTGCAAACCCTTTGCCGGGAATTCTGAATGGATCATTTAAAATAACCAGGCGTGAAAAACAAAAGGACGAAAACCTTTTTAAAATTCAAATTGAGTCAACGATTGCTCATATAAACGATAGAGAGAAGGGAACAATTTACTTAAAATTGCAAAATAGTTCTTATGATACTCTTTCAATTAATTATGTGAAGCAGGTGAGTGATACAAATACTATTAAATGTATGCATACTTTTCATGGGATTAAAATTCCACCCACCAATACGCATATTCAGCCTGTTCCTATCAAAATAGCAAATAGAGTACGACCAGGAAATCATCTCTTATTGTTAGATGTAAGTGTCAGTGGTAGTGAAACCGGAACACAATTTACCAGATCTGTTTTAGTTTCTGATACATTGAATGTTGGTGTTGCAGGTGAATCAGATATTTTAAAGCTTCTTCAGATACCCTCTTTTTTCGTTTTGCCAGGCTTCCTGATGGTAATAGTTTTCATTCTACTTTGGAATAATGTTTTTCCAAAACCTGCCAGCAGCATTCCGTTGAAACCAACTGATTTATATTTCTGGTTTTTTGCAATTACTTTATCACTTTTAACAACACGTGTTTATCCATGCTTTACGAACAATAATTATCTGGAAACATATGGCCTGATTGATATTTCCAATATTTGGGGATACTCGATTCTGGTATCCATTATTGGATGGTTACTGTCGGTTGTTATTATTAAATTTGTAAACAGTATAAAAAAACATGAAGAAATGAAGATAACCCCCGCTATACATGATCTACCCCTCACAATACTGGAAAAGCTTGTTGCAAACCATCACGGGTTTCGTCCTAAACATGTCAAATACAATAATTGTTCGTACTTTGTATTTCCAGATAAAGCCGAAGGAGAAAATGTTTTTATCTTTCCACAAATTACGTACCAAATTGAAAATGCAAATTTCAAAAAAGATTTTATAAAAGCTGTCAATGATCCGGATGAGAACACATTAACACTTTTTGAAATGATAAAAAAAGGTTATAATAAGTTTCTGACATTAAATTGGAACGAGGGAAAAACCGCTTTAATTGTTAATAAAAATGATATCAAACCAATGGGCGGTCAAATATCAATATTTATGGATTATGAGGAATAAAAAGATGGCGACCCGCTTGAGTCGCCGAAATGAAGTAATCACTATTCCCTAATGGGAAAAAATCTTCATCAAAGTCATATTGAATATAGCACATTTCAAAGGAATTTTCAATGGAAATAAAAATTAATGAGATTAGATTATCCTTAATCTGGTTTGCACCATTCAAGGGCATAATTGACGATGCTGCTCCAATGGCATTTCTTTCTTCACGAGATGATTATATCGAATTGTTCACAAAAACTCAAAATAATGAAACGTCATATTCATTACCATGGGGAAATGGTTCGGGTGCACATTTCTGGCAACATTATTTTTCACAAAAGGATCTGGCAAATGTTTCCTCCAGGGTAGCATGGCAAAGAATCGCTCCATTATGCTTAACGCCAATGCTTTCAGTAGAACGATCAAAAGAATCTGCTTGTCGGATTTCGATTGATGATTTTATTTATCCGCATGGCATTGCTGTTATGCTCACACTTGGATTACGCGGAGTATTCAGTCTTGAAGATGCTGTTGAAAACTTGATGTTATATCGTAATGATTTCCAATTTAAAACCCATGATAGTTCAAATCAAATTTACGATTTGAATCTAAACCAGATTGCAGATATGGAGCTATCCAGGCTATGGAAAACTGTACTTGGAATAAACACACCTAAAAAAATGCCTCCTGCAGAACCATTCAGTTTAACTACTATTATCGACGGTGAAGCTGACACGACAAATGTTATCATTCCCGAAAATAGTGAAACCCATAGAGCACTCGAAGCCCTGTGTCGTTTCAGTGTTTCGTGGAAAGAAAATCCCCTTCACCCATTGGATTCTAATACCTGTATTGATTTCAAAGCAAAAAATTACACACCAGCTTGTAATATGATTTATGGCCTGAAGAGGGCGAGAGTTCTCTGGTTTCCTGAATACTTTGTTAAACCCGATAAGAAAAAACGATGTACAAAGTTGGGTTGCTATCATCGGAATCTTTCTCTTGCATCTCTGCAAACCGAAAGCCTCATAAATTTGACAACACTAATCTATCCACATATTGAAAATGGTAGTTTTATTCCAGAACCTTCTGGTGGGTTTTCAAAAAAAGCCGCAGGATTGATTGGTCGTATTTATGGGGGTGTTCAGGATGAAACGTACAGATCCGGGAGTCTCAGGAAACAAATTGATGATAGTGGAATGGTAAATATCATAAACCGGGTAAGGGAGTCTTTTCCGCCAATGGCAAAGTTAAACTGATTCTATATCTGTTTTTAATCTTAAATGTCAGTAATTACAATTGGTACAAATCCTGGAGATGGGAAAGGATTTCAGTTGGAAAAAAGTATTTAAGATTATTTTGACTGATACATCTCTAATTTTTTAATTTTGTCTCCCCGTCCAAAAGCAATGTCATTGCATTAAGATTGACAGGTGCTTCTGAAGGTGACTTCGAGAGCATTTCGACAAGCTCAATGACCACCTCAGCCACCGTTGGTTGAGGCTCTCGAAACCAACGATTATTGCGAAGAATGCTTAATGCAATGGCATTGCCGTCAAAAAGTCCCCCTGTCTCCTTATTCCTCGCGACACACATACCGAACCGGCTACGGTCAAAATCCCATAAAATTCTTTTATTGGAAATTTAAACAGAATCTCCAGCCGCAGAAGACCCTTGCATTTTCTCCTATACTTATATTATTTACCTGATAACGTGACCCTTACAAGACTACCCGAACAAAAGGATGTATACATGGAAAAATCGGACTTTTCTTATTGTGGCCTGAATTGTGCAACGTGTAAAGATCGATTTGCGACTATCAGGAAAAAAATGAAAGAACTTGATGAAGCGTTCGAAGTAGTAAATATTAAAGAAATGGCAAAAGCAATTCCCTTTATGAATTCAAAATATCAGGGTTACAGGAAAATGGCAGATTTCTTTAATCATGAATGTCCCGGGTGTCGGAATAACGGAGGGAATCCTTTTTGTGCCATAAGAAAATGTGCAAAAAAGAAAGGGTATACCACTTGTGTTGAATGTAGCTCTGATATGTGTAAAAAATATAAATCGTTAATGAAAGTCCACAAAGATGGTGAAATTCAGAAAAATCGTGAAGTAATAAAACAGATGCAAATAAAGGAGAATTAAATGAATATTCGCTTGGAAACAATAGATGATTATAGAAAAGTAGAAGAACTGACTCGAGAGGCCTTCTGGAATTTGTATGTTCCCGGATGTGATGAACACTATTTGTGTCACATTCTTCGCATGCATAAGGATTTTATCAGTGAATTAGATTATGTAGTAGAAGTTAATGGCACTATCATTGCGTCAATAATGTATACTGAATCGTTTCTGTTTAGTGATGATCAGGAGAAAGTGCGTACAGTATCTTTCGGGCCTTTATGCGTTCATCCCGATTATCAAAGAAAGGGAATCGGTACTGCGTTGATTGAGAAAACAACGTCTTTAGTAAAAAGCATGAATATTCCCGCAATAATAATTTACGGTGATCCACATAATTACTGCAAACATGGCTTTAAGAACGGAATAGACTATAAAGTAAGTAATATGGATGGCGAGTATCCGCTAGGGTTACTTGCTCTCGAACTTCAGGAAGGCTTCTTTGGTAAAAAGAGATGGAAGATACAACAAACTGATGCATATTGCTTTGACCATGAGAAGGCTGTGGAATTCGACAGGCAATTTGTAGAAAAGGAAAAAAAGTATACATACAGTCAGGAAATATTTAAAATGAATATCAGAGCATTTTTGCGGTGAATGCAGCTGAAAATTTGGGAAAAAATGAAAGTCTGGAGGGGTCCCCAAAAAACAATTGAAAATGAATATTGTCTACAGGCAGGTAAAGTGATTCTGGATTGTTTTGTAAAAGTAAAAAAAGAGAATATGAACATCGCAATAGCGCAAATAAATGAGATCGGGAGAATATATGGTTTTTAAGTTATTGGTAAAAATAGTCATTTTAACTGCTTGTTTCAACACATTAACCTTTTCATTGGACAGCGATACATCCGTTAATCAGGGAATATTGATTGCTAATAATCGTAATGATGTAAACGTCTATATTAATGGACAGGATTATAATGTGTTTATGTCGAAAAAAATTGGTCTTCCTATTG
>JBNKZD010000139.1:0-15838 GCA_050301235.1 Chitinispirillaceae bacterium
TATTGGAAAACAAATTGCAGATAGAGGGCTTGTCCCCATACTTGAGCCTGAAGTTGATATTCATTGTCCTGAGAAAGAAAAATGCGAACAGCTATTGCTGGACCTGATCATGAATGAATTAACTAAATTAAAAGATGATACAAAATTAATTTTTAAATTAACAATTCCTTCAAAAGCTGATTTCTATATGCCATTAATAAATCATCCAAAAGTTGTTCGTGTGGTCGCACTCTCAGGCGGATATTCAAGAGAGCAGGCAAATGAGAAACTTGCACAAAACCAGAGGCTTATTGCAAGTATTTCCCGACGCCAGAGTCATCACGACCGCGTATTACCCG
This sequence comes from Chitinispirillaceae bacterium, assembly GCA_050301235.1. GTDB lineage: Bacteria > Fibrobacterota > Chitinivibrionia > Chitinivibrionales > Chitinispirillaceae > JAFGIN01. The sequence goes on from JBNKZD010000139.1 coordinate 339, forward strand.
AAAACCCAGGAAGATGGGCTGGCCGAATTCCAACTCACTATGGCCGGCAAAGTACTATCAATTGATTTTGAAATTATGGGGTTTCGTTTTATCGCTATAAACGCAGATAACAATGCCGATGGCCAATGCGCCCTGGGGGCCCTATTTTGGTATGTGTCGGGATAAGTTTGGAGTTCAATGGATGGTAAGCCTGGATCATTCGGTTTGATTGTGACTCACGGAATTTGCCAATAAGGGTTTTGAGGGGTATCACGGTTTGCAGGTGTCTTCCTTATGATTATCATCCGGACTGCATGGAAATGGCCTGTTACTGAACCCGGGAATCAGTAGTCATCTGGCTATATCAAAATAGTCTGGCAAAATAATATTGTCACGAATATCACGGCCGATGAACAGGTAGCTGATGAACCGGATACCCATTGTCCATGTGACCAGATTGCGAAATGCCAGACCGAGGGTGGTCTGTGGTGCGAATGAAGAAGCGAATCGTGCCGCACTTTTCTGTTTACGTTGCAAAAACGAAATCATCAGGCTTTCGTACCTGTTAAAAGCTGTTGCGTAGTCACCGTTTGACCTGTAATGTTCGCCGGCAAGCACATACGCTTCAGCCATCGCCAGTCCGCACCCTTCACCTGCCATCAAAGATACGCACGCAGCCGCATCCCCGATCAAAGCCGTTCGGCCGCGCGTCCATTGGTTCATTCTGATCTGAGTTACTTTGTCGAAATATATGTTCCTGACATCGCGCATGGAATTAATAATACGAGGGCATTCCCAGCCCAAATCTCCAAAAATACTGGCAATAGAAGACCTGAATTCATTATCTCCGGTGGGGTAAGGCGATGGCAGGAACCGGTCATGGAAGACAAAAAGGAATAACGTCATATCATCATACATGGCAAAGCGTGATACCTGCCTCCCCGGTACGGCATAGTTTACATACACCAGTTCATCACGGGGATGATACCCCTTCACCTCAAATGCTGCAACGTTATACTTCAGTGAAAACTCACCGTGCAGATCGGGCCCAAACAGTAATTCCCGAACGCGGGAGTGTAACCCATCTGCTCCGACAACCAGATCGGCTTTTAGTGGCGGAGCATGTTCCTACATCAAGGAAACCATTCTTCTCCTCAATGCGGGAGATCGAATCGCCGAATATGAATTTTACTTTTCCCTCAAGAGCACGATAAATGGTAACTGCCAGATCGGACCTTCGCAGGCTGGTAAAACGATTGTTAGTAAGGTGGCTAAACAATAGATAACCCCACTCCGGTTCCGGCAAACTCTTTCTGCGCATGTACCCGTTTAAACGGCTCGAATATCTTCTCCGAAAATTTTTTATCAAATCCCGCTCCATTGTCTCGGATAAAAAAGGCATTTTTCCCATCAAGAGAAAACCTGCCGAAAGCAATGCAGGTGATGTCTCGCTTTGATGTAAATTTCCAGGCATTACGCAGCAGATTTTCGATCGCTATATGGACCAGACGCGGATCTGCCTGGATATGGATATTGTTCTCCACTTCAAATTGCACATCCTGCTCCTCTTCCTGATGCTTTAGTTCCTGAAGAATATCGTGCACTAAACAGCTCAGATCGATATGTTCCCGTTTCAGTTCCTGACGGTCGATTCTGGAAAGGGTAAGCATATCATCGATAATCGCTGTTGTCTTAGTGACATTATCCTTTATACGTTTACAGTAGTCCTGTCCTGCTTCATCGAGCCTGTCCGCATAATCTTCAAGAAGAATATCACTGAAATTTCCGATTATTGAAAGCGGGTTACGAAGGTCGTGTGATACGGAGTAAGAGAAGGCTTCAAGGCTTCTATTTGCGGCAGCAAGCTCTTCGGTGCGTTCCCGTAAAGAATCCTGGATGTGCATCTGTTCAGTGACATCCCTCATGATGTGAGATGCCCCATATACATCACCTTTTTCATCGAGAAGTTGACTGTACTGAAGATCAAAAAACCTTTTTGAACTTTCAGTCGGCCCAATCTCCCCGATAGTCCGGAACGATTCGCCGTTGAATGCACGTCTCCACAGTTTCGTTATTTTCTGCAGCTCCTCCGGCCAGGAAGACAGAACCTCGAGCATATTTGTGCCGACGGTAAGATCCCGGTTCCACAACTTTTTGAATACTTTGTGATATGACTCATTGAAAAAACGTAGTTAAAGTGTTTATCCTGGGCTGCAATCATATCTTCTGTACCGAGTGTAATCTTTCTCAACGGTTAATGTGCATTTCGAAGATCCTCCTCAGACTTCCATATCTATTTGTCGAGGCGAACATGTCATGAGGACCAGTACAGTATCTACCAGACCTCCTCAGGTACTCCTTTCAGGATTCCCCGGAATCCTCTGAGCATTTGTCCCACCTTAATTCCATCTTTTGTAATTTTGAACTCACGGAGATTATTTTCGAAATCGGAGAGCCTTTTTTTCAGTACTCCGATTACTTTACGTATTTCACCACGGGTTTCCACATACCTGATGAAAATGATATTATCGGAAATACCACTCAATCCAATATCGCTGATCCCGGTTCTTTCGATGATACCCGATGTTTCACTAGTGATAATCAATGTCCCTCCGTATCCTTGCATATATGTACCAATCATTTCGAAATTTCCAGACAATGTGATATTGTCGGACAAGCACCGTACATAGCCGGTTAAGGAATCCAGCATGATCATAGTTGCACTTTTTTGCTCGGCTTCAGTTCTTATAAAATTCAGCAGTTCATTACACATGAGTTTTTTAGGGTCTATCTTGTAAATAGCAAGTATTCCATTTTCAACCATTGCCCGCACAGGCATATTGATAGACTCACATCTCTGAATCATCTTTTCAGGTTCCTCTTCACAGGTAAAAACTGCTGACTGTTCACCTCTGGAGGCTGCTTCTTTCATAAACTGCATGCCGAATGTTGTTTTTCCAACGCCGCTGGGACCGCTTACCAATGTGATTGTTCCGCGTTCGATCCCGCCTTTGAGAAGTTTATCTATTTGAGGAACTCCTGATGATACTATATCACGGGTGTATACTTTATGAAATACCGGGAGTGTATTTGGAGTCACTTCAATACCTTTACCTGTAATTTTCACGGAATGGGGACCTTCCATAATACCAGCACCCCGTACTTTCTGGACAAGAAGGGTTCGATTCGTTGATTCATTTTTAAGACAGAAAATACTGTCTGCCATCGACTGAAGGTCTTCATCACCAGTATCACCAAATGACTCTGATGTTGCAAGAACGGTTGTATTCTTCAGGGATAAATATTTAAGAAAAGAGAGGATAAGCTTGCGGAAATGGAACAGATCTATTGCAAGAAAACGGAAATGAGAGATCGGATCGATGAAGATTCTCGTGGGTTTCAGAGTTTCGATAGTTTCTATAACCAGTCTTGAAACTGGCTCCCGTTCCACTTCAGCGGGGGAGAAGATATCATATGCTTCTGCCTGAGCGAAAAATTCTTTCGAGGGGCTGAGGTCCAGAATGTGAACTTTTGATATATCCAGTCCAATTCTGGCTGAGCGTACCCGCAATTGTAATTCTGATTCCTGCAGCGAGATTAAAAGCACCTGTTCATTTTCAGCAACACCAGCTGCAAGAAAATGGAGTCCCATGATTGTCTTGCCAGCTCCGGCAGGTCCACGAACAAGTTGGGAACAGCCAGCTTCGTATCCGCCTTTCAGAATTTCATCCAGACCGACTATACCAGTCGATAAATGTTGTATTGTTGGATCCATTTTTATCCTGCTGAATAAATAAGCTGAACAAGTGAATGCATTCACAATAGGAGCAAGTAGTGTACCTTGTAGGATACAATTGGATATAGCTAAATTTATACCAGATGAATAAAGAATCTTCAAAAACGATTTGATTGATTTGTAAAATTCCGCACTATCCGCACAACATCCCTCATCTTATGCGGATTCTTTATCCCCGGCTTGATCTCCACACCAGAATTGATATCCACACCATAAGGCTGCACCGCCTGAAGCGCATCTTCAACATTTGATGGTCCCAATCCGCCGGCAAGGATGATATGTTCATTGCGTAACGTAGCTTTCTGAGCGATTCTCCAATCGAAGGTTCTGCCGGTACCGCCACTGGTTCCTGAACTCCATGTATCAAGAAGAATGGCGCTTGTGGTATACGAGTCGATAAGAGAAATCTCTGTGTCATCACGGACCGAAATCGCTTTTATAACTGGAAACGGCACCTGTGCACAAAATTCGGGAGATTCTGATCCGTGAAGCTGTACGGTATCGATCATTGCAATACGGCAGATCTCTACAATATTTTCGATGGGCTCATCGATGAATACCCCTACCCTATTTACAAAAGATGGGAGCGCCCGGATAATTTCCGCAGCAGCCTGTACTTCAATGAAGCGGGGGCTCTTTTTTACAAAAATAAACCCGAGTGCATCAACACCAAGGTGTGCGGCAGTTTTAGCGTCTTCAGTACGGGTAATCCCGCATATTTTGATTCGTGGTATCATGATTGTTGCTCTCTGCAGCGAAATTCATTGATCAGCACCTTTGGATCATCAAGCCGCATCAGCGACTCCCCGACAAGCAGTGCCTTAACTCCTGCATCACGCAGTTTCCGCGCCTGATCACCGTTCTCGATGCCGCTTTCTGAAACCACCGTGATCTCCTTCGGGATGTACTTAATGATAGAATATGTCGTATCGAGAGTGGTCTCAAATGTATCGAGATTACGATTATTGATACCGATCAATGATGGCTCGATTTTCATCACGCGGTCAAGTTCCCAGGGAGTATGAATCTCGATAAGTGGTGCAATTCCCTTCTCCAGTGTCATCTCGTACAGATCTTTCATCTGACCGTCTTCAAGAATCGCAGCAATAAGTAGCATCGCATCAGCACCCATCGCGTCGGTATGTTCCACCTGAAGCGGATCGATAATGAAATCTTTACGCAACACAGGTAATGCAGTTTTCACCCGAACATCCTGAAGATAGGTAAAATGGCCTTGAAAGAATTTCTCATCAGTAAGTACGGATATTGCTGATGCGCCACCTTCCTGGTACTCCAGAGCAATCGAGACCGGATCAAAATCAGCCCGGATCACCCCTTTTGATGGAGAGGCCTTTTTTACTTCGGAGATAATTGCCAGCTCAGGGAGTTTATTCAGTGCTTTGATAAAGTCTCTTTTATCAGGAGCTCGCTCATTGCGGGGAAACCCGGTCCGTTTAAGCTGGTCTACTTCGATTTTTTTCTGTTCAACTATTTTTGCTAATACTGAATGCATTGTTTCGATTTACTTTGCTGAAGAAAGAAAGTTACCTAATAACAGTTTGCCGTTTTCTGTAAGAATCGATTCCGGATGAAACTGCACGCCGTAAATCGGGTATTCGCGATGGCGTACACCCATGATAAGCGCATCATCGGTTTCTGCGGTAATCTCAAGACATTCCGGGCAGCTTGAACGCTCGATAATCAGACTGTGATACCGTGTAGCCGTAAATGGCGATGGTATATCTTTAAAAATCCCCTGCTGGTTATGTTTGATCTTTGACACCTTTCCATGCATCAGGTACGGGGCCCTGATTACATTGCCGCCAAAGGCGAATCCTATCGACTGATGTCCCAGGCAGACGCCAAGAATGGGGATCTCTTTACCCAGCTGTTTTATAACCTCGACCGAAATTCCTGCTTCACGCGGTGTACAGGGGCCTGGAGAGATGATTATCGAATGGGGTTTAAGTTCCTTTATCTGTTGTATGGAAATGGTATTATTCCGGTAAACCTGAATCTGCTGGTCGGAAATTTCTCCAAGGTACTGAACAAGATTAAAGGTAAATGAATCGTAATTATCAATCATTAAAATCATATTGTACTCTTTTTCTATTTTTTACCAAACTGTGATGCTTTTTCGATGGCACTGAACAATGCCCCCGACTTGTGTACCGTTTCATCATACTCTTTTGAGGGAACTGAATCGGCGACGATACCGGCTCCTGCCTGAACATGAGCAATTCCATTGTTGTAAATCATAGTCCGGATCACGATACAGGTGTTCATGTTCCCTTTGAAATCAAAATAGCCAAGAGTTCCGCCATAAAGACCACGCTTTACCGGTTCAAGCTCATCGATTATCTCCATCGCCCGAATCTTTGGTGCGCCGCTGAGGGTGCCGGCCGGAAAGCAGGAATAGAGTGCATCAAACATATCTTTATCGGAACGAAGTGTTCCTCTGACATTACTGACAATGTGCATCACATGTGAATACTTCTCGATATGCATCATGTTTTCCACCCGCACCGATCCATACTCACTCACCCGCCCGATATCGTTTCGTCCCAGATCGACCAGCATGACATGTTCAGCACGTTCTTTCGGGTCGTTAATCAGTTCCTGAATCAGTCGCTCATCCTCTTCATCATCTTTACCTCTACGGATCGTGCCGGCAATGGGTCGATTTTCCAGGATACCATCATTAAGCCGAACCAGCATCTCCGGTGATGCACCGATTATTGATGTATCGCCGACAGAAAGAAAGTACATGTAAGGCGATGGATTTACAAAACGTAGCGTACGGTACAGATCGAAAGGCTCAGCTTCAACTTCAATGGAGAATCGCTGTGAAAGTACCACCTGGAAAATATCACCTGCTTTTATATACTCCTTGCACTTTTCAACGGCGGACTCATATGTTTCACGCGGAGTATTCGAAACCGGCGTTCCTTTTGTTGAAACTGAAATCGGTTTAAACTGCATAGGTTTACTGATCGTAATTTCCATCTGGTCGATCGCTTTGCAGGCTTCCTTATATGCCTGTTCATGATTTGTATTCTGATCCACAAGAATATTACTTATCAGAATGATATGGTTGTTTCTGTTATCAAAAACCACAAGATTTTTATAGAAACCAAAAAAGATATCGTTCAGTGAATCTTTTTTCGGGTTTTTATCCGGAATATTTTCCCATAACCTTATCGTATCGTAAGAAAAAAAACCTATTGCCCCGCCACAAAACTGTGGCTGGCCGGCAATTGTCGGAGAGCTGTATTTTTTGAGCTCTTTACGCAATGCGCCTATCGGATCACCCGTCCCACTTGAAGAAACTGTGCCGGAAAAACTCCAGCCATCTCCTTTTGCAGAAAAAGTACAAAAAGGTTCTGCCCCAAGGATAGAATAACGTGCAATCGACTCGACGCCAGAAACGCTTTCGAGCAGGAAACAGTGCTGTTTCCCATTAAAAAGTTTCATCCAGACAGAAACAGGCGTTTCGGTGTCGGCAAGAATCGTCTTATAGACAGGAATAGCTGTATAATGTTCAGCTAACTGTTTGAATTCTTCAAATGAAGGTTCCATCAGAAAAAAGCCTTCCGGTTGTTTGATATGCTTTTTTTTACTCATCAAAATATATATCCAAAAAAGGTAGTTCAGCAAACCAGAGTTTATGTACGTTTTGAACGCAGCTCCTGGTCCATTGAAAAAAGCTCTTCTTCTGAATCAGCAGCGAGAAAAAGAGTATTGCGGTATGGTTGGACCCATTGTGTTCCGTGGCAGACTCTCAGGGGAGTGATAAGAATACATCCTTTATTACCATTAAAAGTGAAACAGTCGTCCATTTGTTGTAACTGCTGATACGAATCAGGAAGGCGTAGCCTCTTTTTACTTAACGTTCGGAACAGACAGTGTTGATCCGGAGCGCAGTGGTCACGGATTATTACAGCAATATCACTCATGACATGTCGAGCGTTTATTTCGATCACCGCAGCAAGGAGTATTCTTCCGTTAGTACGATAAACAATAGAATCAAACCCCAGAGTACCAAAATAACCCGTTTTTGCAACTTCTGCCGCAACAGCCTGCACTTTTTCTTCAAGCAGTTCCCTCCAGGAATCGATTACCGGATCATGTGGAGCGAGATATATTCCATGAAATGTCCCACGCCTGTTCGTTAATGCCCGGAGATGCCGGAAAGGTGAGATAGTTTGGTCTGGGCTGATTGTACACACTGATGAAAAATCGTAGATTTTGTCACACCAGGGTTCAACTATAACCCCGCTGTTTCTACAGAGCTGATCAACATCCCTGTTGTTAAGATCATCCGATGATGAACAGTGAAAAAATCCAAATCCTGAGTTTCCGTGGTCAGGTTTTACGACAAGAGGAAAATGGTCCTCAAGCTTTTCAAAAGCATTAACAAGTTCATCTTTATTCGTGCAATAGATACTCTGAAGTACGCCCGTTCCGAATTTCAAACCGATCTGATGACAGTATTTACGACTGTTTATCAGCTTAACACATTCAGAAGCAGGTGCTTCACAGGTTGCCCCATACTGCTCAAGGCGTGCACGGGAATAATCGTTCCATCCCCAGGCTATACCTTCATATTCTCCGTCTTCTCCTTTAGAATATGGCAGGGCGGTTTCTATACCGTACCGGTGAAGATACTCCCAATATGAAGAGTCAATGACGATATCAAGAAGAATTCTGTCTGATGAAGTTCCTGCAGGCGCAAATAGAACGCTCATTTCAGCAGCAGCCCGCTGTAAAGATGTCGTGGAATAATCCCCCAGTTCAAGATCGAACAGTGAATTAAAGTAGTAAAGTCTTTGTCTCATATGATATGGAAAATACGCAGGCAAAACCTTGTCATTCCAGAGCTTTCCTGACTGTGTGAATCAATTCATCAATTTCAAAGGGTTTTTGTAAAAACGCAAGAGCGCCTTCTTTCAGAATTTCTCCAATTTCCGTATCCATTGCATGTCCTGATGTGATTATAACTTTTAATGCCGGATCAATTTTTTTAAGTTTATTGTAACATTCGTGTCCACCCATATTAGGCATGGTAAGGTCCAGAATGATCAAGTCACATTCAGTATGATGAGTGCGGTACCACTCCAGCGCCTGGCTGCCATCGATGCATTCGTGAGTTGTAAATCCAACCTCTTTCAGTGATTCAGCTATCATCTCTCTGAGAATGTCAATATCATCCACAATAAGTACAGTACCGGTCTGGATAGAACAGGTTTCAGGTTCTGGTTCAGTTGAAACAACCAGTAGTTGCACGTCGATCAATGGAAGGTTTATTGTGAACGTTGCACCCTGCCCGGGAGCACTTTCAAGTTCAATTAATCCGTTATGGTTTTTAATCGTTCCATAAACGCTTGCAAGACCAAGTCCTGTACCTTTGCCTTGTTCTTTGGTGGAGAAGAATGGTTCAAAAATTCGGGACTGGACCTCTTTATCCATGCCATTTCCATTGTCATGAATTTTAATCTTAATAAATTGTCCGGAAGGAATATCTCGGGAACCGGGAACCGCTGCAACAACAGATTGTTCTGTTGTAAATGTGATCAGGCCACCTTCAGGAAGTGCATCACGCGCATTGACAGCAAGGTTTAAAATTGCACTATGTAACTGTGAATGATCTCCTGAAACAGTTGTGTGAGTTGCCTTAAAGACTCGTTTAAGAGTAATTTTTTTATCAATTGTATGTTCAAGTAACCCTATCACTTCATCAATAACCACATGCATATCAACAGGTCCGACCTGGTACTTTCCTTTTCGGGCAAATGCAAGAAGTTGCGCAACACGGTCGGTTGCCTGACGAGCGACATTATGAATTTTTTTCACTATTTCAACTGCTTCTGGTTGCGTGCGCAACATCTTTCGAAGAACACCAGTATAACCGATAATTCCACCAAGAAGGTTGTTGAAATCGTGAGCTACACCGCCCGCAAGTCTGCCGATAGCTTCCATTTTTTGTGCCTGAAGTAGTTCTGCTTTTAGGTGTTCAGCTTCAGCTTCAGACTTCTTTCGTAAAGATATGTCCCGTACTACCCCGAGTGTCAACTCTCTTCCCTGAACTTTTACAGTATGGTTTGAAAATTCGATTGGTACTGATGTCCCATTCGCACGAAGGATTGTTGACTCGTATGAAGTACCTACTGTTACAATGGAAGGTAGTTCTATTCGCAAACCAAGTTGATCAATCGCTTCTCCGATCACCTTTTCTTTTGAAAGACCGGAAATTCTCAATGCTTCTTTATTGACATCAAGGAGTTTACCCTCTTTTTCTGCAAGATAGATTCCATCGGGAGCATTCTCAAAGACAACCCTGAACCGCTCTTCAGTTTCGATTAAAGCAGCTGTAGCCTGTTTGTGATCAGAAATTTCCTGAACCAGCAGCTGATTGGTTTTCTGAAGTTCTGAGGTTGCCCGGTTAACCTCTGTTTCAAGCATCCGTTTAGCCTCACTAAGCGATTCTGTTCGCATTTTTTGTAATGAAATATCATGAGCAACACAGACAATTCCGGAGCCGGGAATCAGTGATGTCGAGAGGGTGACAGGAATTAGCGGGCCTGGGGGTATTGCAAGCGAAGTTTCGATTGATGTAGATGATGAAGTACGGATCAAATTCAGTATAGAACCCTTTTTCGAATCAATTTCAGCTATCAAATTTCTAAAATCAGTGCCACGGAGTTGATGCTCCGGGCATTTGAGGCTTTTTATTGCAGAAGGATTTACTGAAATGATCTGCCCATTAAGATCGAGCAGAAAGAGCAGGTCGTTCATGACATCTATAATTCGGCCGGCAGCAATAAAAGGTGTGATATCAAGAAAGCGATATTTGAAAACTGCATAACTGAGTCCTATTACCCAGCAAAGAGCCGAGATATCTGCCACCGGTACTGCATGATCACTGAAAAATATAGGCATAATGACATTGACGATCATACCTGTGATCATTGAAAGAGACCCTGTTATAAGCATGAGCGCTAGTTGCCTTTTGTATAGAGGATTGTCACTTTTTCTATATGCAGTAATAATCATTATGAATCCAAGAATCAGCGATCCACTGTTATATGCAAAGAAAAGCAAGGTCCAGATCGATGAAGACCAGATAAGTAACCATCCCCAGGGCTGATACGTATGCTCCTTTATCAGGCTGATATTGATCAGTTGTTGATAATTTAATACAGCTGGTATAAGAATACTAAGGACTATATAAAATCTAAAAAAACGTATTGGTGGTTTTTTAGTAAAAAGCCAGATAAACCAGTGAAAGAAAAAGGTAAACCAGATCCAGCCTATAGAGCCTATACGCTCTGTAAATGTAGCGGTTCCCAAGGAGACTGCAGGGTGATGGATTATTGTTTCTGAACCACTCCATATAAACAGACAGACAAAAACTCCGGCACAGGAAAGGTTCAGCAGTGAACGCTGGTCTTTTGCAATTATTATAACACTGAGAGTTGCAAAAATTATCGCTGAAAAAAAGTGACTATATGACCAGATATATTCCATGAAAATCGCAATGCTTCAAGTGAATGACTAAAATTGGTGTACTACAATAAAAAATAAACCCGATAATGTGATGATTTATGGTTTCATATCATTATACATTTACAATGTCTAAGCTGCAACGATGTTTCATGAATTCTGCCTGGTGACCTGAATCGTCGTATGATCAATGCAATAAGTTTTTTTCAAAAATGAGTTCACGGCTTTAATCACATCTTCATAGTCGTCACGAGCATCTCCGGAGATTTCAATGTGTGCAGAAAAATTATACATGCCACTTGTGATTTCAACGATGTGCATGTCAGTGATGGCTTTGATTCGGGGGTCATTTTTTTTAAGCAGTTCACGCACTTCATTGGGAGGTATGTGTGATGGAGCAATTTCAAGAATCACCCGCATTGCATCTTTAAACAGTTTCCATGACCAGTGTACGATAAGAAGAGATATCAGAATACCAGCCAGTGGATCGATAATGGTCCACTTCGTAAAGTGAATGGCAATTGCACCTGCAACCACAGCCACTGATGACAGAAGATCTGCAATCATGTGCATCAGGGCAGATTGGATATTCCTGTCGTGATGATGAGAGCTTTCAAGGATCATAATAGTAATAGCATTGGCAATCAGTCCGATAACAGCCACCACGAACATCTCGACAGATGCAATACTCTGAGGAACTATGATTCGTTCAATCGATTCATAAACTATCAGTACAGTAACACCGAATAGAAAAATACTGTTGACAAGCGAAGCAACTACTTCAAGGCGGTACAATCCAAATGTCCGAAACATTGATGGTTTCACCGTAATCAGACGAATGGCGATATAACTGATTATCAGTGCAAAAAGGTGGGTAAACATATGCCCGGCATCACTGAGAAGGGCAATGCTGTGGGATAGGAATCCCCCAACAATCTCAATAATCATAATTATGCCGGTTACGCCTATAGACAGGAGCAGCTTTCCACGCTCAGAACGTTTGTAACCGGCATCCCAAACGTGTTGATGAATCTCCTGACCACCACATGGTCGAGTTGCTCCTGATTCGGCATTGTGGTCATGATCATGACAATGATTGTCATTTTTATCGTTATGGTCAGTTTTCATATAATTCATCCAATATAGTTTAAAAAAAAATGAGCGTTCAGGTTTTTCTATGGTGTCTCTACTGTTGAACCAAACAAGGAGAAATCATGAATCGCTTATTTTTCAGAAATTCACACCTCAAATCAGAAGTTATCATTTTTGTAACAGCAATCATCGCTCTAATTTAAAACTGTTCCATGGCTCCTGACAGTATTTCAGGAGGAAGTTTATCTGAAAACACGTATGACTATTCAAATCCGATAATTTGTCCTGAGTTTAATACCGAAGAGTATGCATCATTGAACGAAAATCCATTCCTTTCAGTTGCATCCAGCCCACTTTCAACATTTTCAATTGATGTTGATGCTGCTTCATACTCAAATTGCCGAAGATTCATTAATGATGGTACACTTCCGACTTCTGGTGCTGTACGTCTTGAAGAGTTTATAAATTATTTCAAATATGAGTATCCTCAACCGCAAGGCAGTGATCCGATTGCTGCATATATTGAGATTGCGGAGTGTCCATGGAACAGTGGACACTCTCTTGAAATGAGTTTATTACACTTGTTAAGAAAGTACGAATGATGACTGATAACGGAGATTGATGAGTAAAGAATAAGAGAGAAAGCTCTATTTTTGCAATTTTCGCGTTCGACTTTCACACTTCGACCCCGCACTGTGACCAACCGACCCTCTCTCCACTCGTGGGGAAAGGGGGCTTTCGCTACTTTTCTCTTTTTTCCCAATCACCATTCACTAATTGCTGACCATAAAAATGGATACCAGCCCAATGCAAGCACTATATTAAAATTATAAGTAAAAAAGATCAAATTCACTATCAGCTCAGCTATCAGCCAGCTAAGATGGTGAATTTAGGAGGGCATATGATCGTTTCAATCCGTTTGCGAGCTTTTAAACTGAAGAGTCTCTCAATATTATCTTTCGTCTTTTTGTTACTCAACATTTGTCCAAACTATGCTGCAAGTTATGTTTCAACGCCAATGGATAGTGGAAATGTTTGGAAATATCTGTGTGTGCGTATTAAAGAAAACAATAAACCTTATTCAGATACATTCAGTATTACGAATACAACCATTACAATAACGAAAATTGAAAGAAAAGCGAGTGGGTATATATTTCTTGCACACTGGGTCGATTCAACTCGCACCTCTAATTCTTCAAAAATTCAGATCATGGATACAATCTGGAAGTTACAATTTGTCCCGGGAATGGAATATAAAAATATGAAATACAGTGGTTTTGATCCATTCAAATCTCTGATGGATTCAATTTTCTACATTAAAGGCAGTAGTGCACCAACACCAGTTGGAGATTATTATTCTGCTAGTCGTGCTCAGGTAATGTATAACTCCGATACAATCCTTTGTTTAACCCGGGATCAATTCTTATGGGATCCTTACAATTACTCTTCAGATCAAGATTCTCTTGTACTTCTCGAGAATTACGGTGTTTTAGTAAGTAAACACAATACATTTCCGTACGGAAAACCTGGAATTACAAGAGAACACTGTTATCTTGAATCGTTCAACAATATTCGTTTTAAAATATCTGAAATCATTCCATTGTCCAAATCCGTGAGTAACCTGGAAGTGAAAAAAAGCATCCCTGTTTTTTCCATTACTATTCAGGGATATTTCATGCGTATTTCCTATCCTGATCCCGTTTCGGGAGGATCAATAGCAATTGAACTGATTGACATGGCAGGTAGAAAAATTGCATGTGACAAAATTCAACATAACAATGAATTTACTATTGACCTGCCATCAATGAAAGCAGGCATTTATATGCTGCGTATCAAAAATGGTTTGAATGTGTGGAATAAAAAGTTTTTGTTCCGTTGTAAATAGACTGTCATTTGGTGATAACACCGAGGAATTGAGAATTATTTAAAACTGGAGTTTTAACAATAATCAGATATGAATGAATAGATTTCTCTATGTTCTTTTTTTGCCCAACAAACTTCAACCTGGTTAATGCGAATAATAAGCCTTGTCAAAATTCAATATCACACATTAAACTTGAAAAACATGATCATCACCATCCTGAACGACATACTCGCGTCCCTCGGAACGGACCTTTCCTGCTGCCCGTAAAGCAATTTCTGTTTTGTAAGTTTCAAGATCTTCAAGGGTGTAAACATCAGCTTTGATAAAGCCTTTTTCGAAATCCGTGTGAATTACACCTGCTGCTTGAGGAGCTTTGAACCCTTGTTTGATAGTCCATGCGCGGTTTTCGGTTTTCTCTGCTGTAAAGTATGTTTCGAGGCCAAGGAGTTTATACGTAGCTCTTGAAAGAAGTGCAAGACCCGGTTCTTCATACCCGAGTTCAGCAAGAAACGCATCACGCTCTTCCTGTGAAAGCTGCGCGATCTCATCTTCAAGTTTACCACAGCTTTTGATCACTTCTGCGCCTTCACTTGCGTGCGGCATGGGAAACAGTTGCGGGTATGCGAACATGGAGACACTCCGGATTTAGCGTAGATAATTCGGTTCGTATTGAAGCGAAAGATCATACCGCAATGCAGCGATTGGTGGAATACATCGCAAGATGTCCATTTTCACTTGCCAGGATCATCAGCCTGACTGACGATGGCAAAATTCTGTATCGGGCATCTGCTCCCAACTGCATCCCATTTCCCAAAACTGGTGACAACGAACTGGCCGCTGGTAATCCCAGAAATTTTGAGATTTATGAGCCTTTGGAATTTTTGGCTGCGGTTACGCAGCATATTCCTGATAAAGGCGAACATCAGATCAGGTATTACGGATGGTACTCCAATAAAAATAGGGGCTTACGCAAAAACTCTGAAGCAGCCACAACACCAACTCCGGATGTCGCTGACCATGATTGGGAAAAACTGGAACCGGAATCTGCGTATGTTAAAAAATGCCGGTTGAAGCCTGTGGTGAGCGAAGTCGAACCATGGGCTGCGCTGATAAAGGCTGTATACAAAGTTGATCCTCTCAAGTGTCCCAAGTGCGGTGGAACTATGAAGATCATCTCATTTATTGAAGATGAGGCCACAATTCAAAAAATATTGAAACATTGTGGCAAGTGGAAAGAGCCAATTCCCAGACCACCTCCGCAAATAA
>JBNKZD010000140.1:0-16062 GCA_050301235.1 Chitinispirillaceae bacterium
TTCTATATGCCCAACAAATCCAGCCTGCCCAGCGAGAATAACACGTTTTCCAATTGTGGTACTCCCGGACACACCAACCTGTGCAACAATTGCGGTATCTTCACCCACTTTGACGTTATGTGCCAGATGAACCAGATTATCAATCTTTACACCTCTTGAGATGTACGTAGGATTGAAATTACCCCGGTCTATTGTCGTATGAGCCCCGACATCAACATCGTCCTCGAGAACAACAACACCAAACGCAGGTATACGCACATACGTTGCACCATCACGCGCATTTCCAAATCCATCACTTCCAATAACCGCATTAGACTGGATAATTACGCGATTTCCCAGAATGCATCCCCAACGGATCACTGCTCCTGAATCGATCCGACAACTTGAACCGATAGTACAATTCTTTTCAATTACACAGTTCGCTTCAATTCTGGTGTTCTCTCCGACACGAACACCAGCACCAACGACAGAATAGGGACCAATTGAAACAGTTGGATGTATTGAAGCCGTTGAATCGACAATTGCAGTTGGATGAACCCCTGCACCGAATGCAGGTGAACAATCCTCAAACTGTTGCGCTACAAGCGCATATCCAAGATAAGGATCTTTCACCTGCAAACAGATTTTATCACCAAGTGATACCCCGTTCTTTACAATAATTACTTTTGACCTGCACGCTTCACACGCATCTTTATATTTAACATCAGAAAGAAACGTGATATCACATTCGGCAGCCTTTTCAGGAGTGCTGATACCAGTAATTTCGAAATCAGCGACTTCATCCGGGCACTGAGCACCTATTAACTGAGCAATCCTGAAAAGCTTCACGTTTTACTTCTCCTCTTTTGCGAGCAGCTGCAACACTCTGGAGTTGAGATCATATGTCTGCTTTGCAAAAATAACCCCTCCGGCTCTTGCATCAAAAATATAATCGTAATTCTCGTCTTTTGCTATCTTTTCGATAATCTTGTTGATTTTTTCAATGATCGGTTTTGTGAGCTCTTCATTTTTTACCAGTGCCTCACCCTTCTGACCAAACTTTTTCTGAAGGAACTCCTGATATACAGCTACTTTGTTATTGAGCGAATCCTCAAGAGCTTTTTTTCTTTCGTTACTTAACAACAGGCTCTGCTTGTCAATCTGATCTTTGAGATCCTTAATCTCTTTTTGCTTCTTTGATGCTTCCTGCTCCCACTTTGCAACTTCCTTATTGAATTTATCCTGAGCTTCCTTTGTCCCTTCATACTCGGTAAAGATCCATTCGGAATTGATAAAGCCGATTTTCATATCAGCAGAAAAAGCCATCGAAACAACACTTGCAACCGCAATCGCGGCAACGATCAATCTGCGCATTATATCCTCCTTTGTATAAGACTGCGATAAACCGGTGCGCACCGTATGGTGTGCAGTCTTTTAGAAACCTTGATTCATGAGAAAATGAAATTTAAATCCAGCTGGTTTTCGTTTAGTCCAGGTTTTATTGACATCATCAAGACCCCAGGCAAAATCAAAACCCAGGATACCAAGCATCGGTACGTTGATTCGTACTCCTGCTCCCACAGCTTTGTAAAGATCGCCAAGATTCATCTCCGATACCCTGCTCCATGTATTACCTGCATCGGCAAACAATCCAAGATACAGCTGTTGTGGGAGAATAGGATAACGTAATTCGAGTGTGGTTGCAAACATCGTCAACCCGCGTTCAGGCGCAGCCTGATTGTAACCACCGAATGCATAGTCATCATAACCACGTAAGTACGCATCTGTTCCGTATAGTCCACCTAGCTTGAAAAGATCATAACGAGAGATTTTTATTGTACTACCCATCCCGGAAATAACTCCAGCCTTCGTTCGCGAACCAAGAACAAATTTGAGCGGCAGAGGGAAATAGTAATCATACGAAGCTGTTGTTTTTAAATAGTTGTATTCCATCCCCAAACCAAAGCCGACATACTCGGCATCGACATTAAACTTGGAACCTTCAGTAGCAAACAGAGGTACGTCGAGATCGTATCGCTCCAATCCAAGTTCAAAGCTGTTTTTAAATCCCTTTTTCTGGATTTTTAAATCCAGGTTCGAAAACTTCTGCTCACCATAATACATCGACTCAAAATAACTGAATCCAAAACCTGCATTTACCTTAAATTTGTCATCCGGCCATTTCAGCTCCTGACGTCCTACACCAACTTTAAAACCACCCTGCCTGAATCTATCGTCTGCATAGCGGAATTTTGAATCATAATAGAATATACTTCCCGATAAGCTCATTGGACGGTCGAAGGCCCAGGGTTCAACAAATGAGAGTCCAAAATTTTTAGTTAATTCACCGACCTCTACATTTACCCCCAGCTCCTGGCCAGTTCCACGGAAATTGGGTATTTTTGTTGAAAATGTCCCGATAAATCCTCCCTGCGCACCGCTGTAAGCAGCACCAAGTTGTAACTGCCCGATATTTTCCTTCTCTGTAATGTCAAAAACAAGATCGATAGTGCCGTCTTCATTGGGAACCAGATCAGGCCTTACATCACTGAAAAAGTTGAGCGCCATCAGATTCTGCCTGCTGCGCATCATCAAGGATTGTTTATATTTTTTTCCTGGGTAAAGATCTATCTCACGACGGATCACTTTATCCATTGTTTTAGTATTTCCCTTGATATCAATTTTACGCACTACCGCAGCTCTTCCTTCAGTTATCTGGAAGGTTACATCGATCGTATCTCCTCTGAATTGCCTCTTTTCATCAACATATACCCAGAGATACCCTTCCTCCCTGTAGGTATTTTCAACCATATATTTGGTCATATCATAACGACTCTTCTGGAATGGTTTACCTTTTTTAAGGGAAATTTTCGTTTGAAGTGAGTCGGTATTGATTATTTTGTTACCAGTAAAGAAAAAATCACCGGTATAGTATTTTTTACCTTCATCGAGCTGAATATTGATAAACAATTCATTTTTATTTGCTCCATAAAAAACGCTATCCTTTACTACTGATGCATCAAGATAGCCAAGATCGTTATAGAACAATATAAGCGAGTCAAGGTGTTCCTTGAACAATTCCTCTTTAAATTCACCACCTCGCCACCATCGGTTTTCTTTTGTTTTGAATTTCCGCTCGAGTCGTGATGTCTTAACCTCTTTATTGCCACTGAAAACAATCTGCTTTATCCGGACTTTTGGTCCCTCTTTTATTGTGAACTGAAGAATTGCATTTCCGGGGATTTTCGTTGGAATCTGGTTCGGTGTTATTTCAACGAGATTGTACCCTTTTTCGGCATACATTTTTTTCATTTTAAGAACCAGATCATAAATAGCAGCATCACTGATTACCTGACCTTTTTTTATCACTAATTTCTCATCAAAATCTTTCTGCTTTAATTTTTTATTTCCGGTATATTCTACCCCTTCACAAATAGGGAACTCCTCAACTTTCAACAACAGGCGAATCGATGTTTCAGTTTCACTATCGATAAAAAAATCAACATTCCGGAACATCCCGGTTGCATACAACAATCTGATAGATTCCGCAATATCCTGAGAACGTACCTGTTGCCCCTCATGACAAAGAACCGTATTCCTCACAACATAACTCTGAACAACATTCAAACCCTGAATAATCAGAGTGTCCAGCGTTTTTGACGAACCTTCAGACTGCTCCTGATCCTGGCCTTCTTCCTGTTGCCGCTGTGCCATCTCTTCTTCAGTAAGCACATCATAGCTGGCCTCATCGGAGGTACTCCTCTGCTCATCACTGTCCAAATCACCTGCGAATCCTAAAAACGCAAACGAAAAAATAAGTGAGAGTGCCACGGAAATTATTGGATACCGCATTTTCATACATTTTCCCTTATATTTAAAACTTCAATAACTTTCGAATTCTCGACATCGGCAGCGTAAGCTGCATCATAAGCCTTGGATCGTGTTCCAGATGCTCTTCCCCTTTATGCACACCGTAATTGAAATCCATAATGAGATACCGGTTGGGTTGAAACTCCATCCCGACACTATATTGCGGTTTTAAAAGAGTTGTATCTATTGGAACAAGTTCCCCTCGGGCTTTTAAAAAAAGGTAATCGTGGAAAAAATATCGCCCGACTGTAATGCCCACGTTTGCCAGTGCCAGATAGTCATCCTGATCCCACAATCCTTCGAACTGACGACTATAAAGCTTACTAAAATAATTTGAAGTAATCGAGGATTCAATGTTGATGACATCAACCCCCAACTTTTTCGCCAATTTTCTTTCCCAGCTCTTCAAAAGATATCGATGAAAGAACTGTTCTCCAAAACCAGAAACAAGTTCTCCTGCTCCACCAAGTGAAGTGAATTGCAGTCCGGCCTGCCTGAAAAATTCGTGCTCAGCCTCATCAGGCAGCCCATCAAAGTCATTTGAAAGCTGAAATGATACATTCAGTGTTTTTCCTTCAACAAGTCGTCCTTTTTCAGAGACTGCGTTAGTTACGGGGTTGTGAACCATACAGGTCACCTTCACCCTATTAAGCCGACTTGTATCACTGAGCGCTTCAGCACTTCCCCAGATAACAGGCATATTGTCGTACCCACGATTTGTTTGATACTTTACGGGTATAAAATCAAGTCCAACATCAAAATTCCTGTCAAAAGTTCTGCCATAATAAAGTGCACCCTTTAATGAACGAATCTGCCCGTAAAGTCTGAAGGTGTAATCGAGATCCCTTCCTCGAACTTTAATAATCGATGTAGGATCGAGATATCCCTCCAGAAAACGCAGTATTCTCCTCCGTTTTCCAGACAGATCCCAGAAATAGAGAACACGCCGGTTTCCCGGTTTGAGGTCAAGATCCCATGTGATATATGGAAATGGATCAAAATCCCAGGGCATTTCATTAGTGTTAAGGAAAGGGAAGGTAAAATCCAGATCACGCAGTACCCAGGTACCAGTGATCCTGAGCGCATCCAGTGGACCGGAAAGGGTAAAATGTTCAAACGGGTTGCGTCCCTGGAATTCAATATCGCCAAGTTCCCCTATTGGCATGAAACCGGGCAGATGGATATCGATACCCTTGTCAGGCGTTTTTACCTGAAGCATTCCAAAATTAAAAGGTCCTATCTCGAATGGCTCAAATCCATCAGGAATAGTATGTGTCGATGATATGGAGATTCTGCGGCGCTTTACCGTTCCGGCTGTATAGGTATGAACGTTCAATGATGTGTCAACGTTCATCGTAAAGCTGAAATTTTTTATATCATCAAGCACAAAGGGTTTCACAGTGAGTACCCCTTCAGGAATTGAAAGTATTCCTTCAGTGCACTTAACCACTCCGGGAGTGCTGACAAAAGAAAATCTTGCTGTACCAGGCCCCCGACCGTCAATTGGTGACTCAACATTCTTTGCAAGATATGCCAGAAAATCACCCTGTGCATCAATGCGACCCCTGACTGTGTCGTTTTCATTAAGATTGTTGTCAATCAGACTCCAGGGGAGAAAACCCGATCCTGACAAATGCATTATCGACCCATCCTGAGCTTTAAAACTCCGGACACCGATTCCCTTTTTATCTATAGATGCCGATACCGAAACAGAATCAAAGTTCCACTTGTTACACACTACCGATGGGGAAAAACATTGTATTTTAATGGGGAACCCATTACCGGATGTCGATATACTCCCCGAAATAACCGATAGGAGGCGCAGATCTCTTGGCAATAGGGGAGCTATAACAGAATACACATCAATGTTATCGAAATCTCCGGATAGAGAAAAACTGGACTTTACTGATTTAATTGAATCGAAAGAAGCAAGGATTCTATTATTTTTTCTTACCACGAACGGAAGAACACACAACTCATCATTAATCCAGGTAACAATAGCATCAGTTTCAACACCCTTAAAACCGCTGCTGCCAAGATTCCTTATCCGAACTTCCGAACGGATATGCGGTTTATCAATGGTTCCGGTAATCCTCGAATGACCACTTACTGTACCTGAAATATCAACGGATGACCACTGCGGTTTCATCGAAATCAGTTTTTTTAAAGGAAATGAAGTAGTAATACTGCCTTCGATTTCAAAAGGGGCTGTAGCAAAATGGATAATACCCCGACCATCAAGCCCCCCCGCAATATTAATCGTATCAATGACCAGCGAATCCCTGCAAACTGAACCCGCAGCGGATATATCAAGATCGATATCATCAATTTTCAGCATCTTCTGTTTACATTTCCAGTAAACGAAACTGGTGTCCTGACGATACTTGTGCAGCATCCCGATAAATTCGCCCTCAATAGTTTTTGTCTTCACTGCGGTAGAAAATTCCACTTCAAAATCATTAAGCCATCCCTGTGCCTGGACATCGATATATCCCGACTCAATTTCAGAGATACTATAGTTTCGCTTAAGGATCGATTTTATTGATGCAGCTTGTGCATTTGCCTGTAATTTCGCAAACGGAGCATCAGAAAAAGGTTTCGAAACCTCCGCATTGGCGACTATACCATCTCTGGATTTCAGATTTAACTGCAACTTTGATTTATAATAGTCCGCCAGTATCGATTGATCACCTATAAAAAGATCTTTTGTTCTTATATTTGATGCAGAAAATTTTGCACTCACCTTTGGTTCAGTTGCACTCCCCCATACTTTGCCCTCTGCCTGAACATTATCTGCATAAAGATCCTTTATCGACGTGAGTGAATCAGCATGTGCTGAAACTTCTAAATCAACAACAACGGGAGTATCCAGAGACACCTTTCCCCGGACATCAATTATAATATTCCCATCAGAAATTGATAGTGTATCGATATTCATTGATGAAAAAGTGTTATTTACATCACAGGCACTTTGAATTCGTATATTTTTAAAATCAGCAATAGTGAAACCTTCACCTCGTAGATGTATTCTGATTGGTTGTATGCTGTCAGTTTTCACCAGCATTCCCGCAATCCAACCTTCACCACCAATTTGTGAACTCACACCAGGAATGCCCGGAAGAAGAGAATCCGGTCGAATACCGTAACAGATGAACTCCAGCTGCATAGCCGGAATCCCAACACTGTTCAAGAACCCGTTTACACGAATATCAGACTGCTTATACAACGCTGTCAAAGTATCAATTTCCCAGTGGTATCCGGAAGCTGTTGCTTTAAGAGAAACGGATTCCAGTGCAGCAGGCAGTTGCTCCAGAACTACTGACCCCTGATCTATTGCGATAGTTCCGGTAGTGCGAATTTTCCCAATATCAAGGGTATCAGAAAACACTACTGATAACTGTCCATTTAAAATTCCCGATGTTACCACTCCCCCGCTGAATGTCACCGGTTTTTCGATATGAGCATTGTGAATAGTAAAATTAAAGGTGTGAACACCACTCTGCCACCCAATATTACCAGATGCATATAAATTTTCATGACTTGAACCTGAACGTCCTGCAAGATTTACGCTCGTGTAACTGCCAAAATCGGTCAGGGTACCACTCATTTTCTGGCCAACGGTGAGCGTATCACCGCTATTGTCAATAAGGCGGATTCTCGCATTTTTGATTGTAATGAAGGGAACTGGCAGTTCCCTGGGAATTGCGGGAGAGGCATCACCGGGAGGCCTGGTGATATTTCCACCTCCTGCACTGACCGGGTATTCGCGAGATGTAATCGAAAAAAGAATTTCAGGATCAATAAATATGATTCTATTAATCGCTTTACTGATATCTCCTCTTGATGCAACAAGCTCCCTGAATGAAAAACCGACTTTTATATGATTGATCCTGACAAGAAATGATTCAAGCGGTACAATGAGAGAGACATCATGGAGGTGTGCGGAAAAAAAGCCAAGGCGGACCTTGCCAACACCAATGGATCCCTTAATAAATGGAGAAATGCTCTGTATCAGAAGATTTTCAAGATCCCGGTTTTTCTCCAGGCGCTTTTTCATCAGATACAGAGCAAAACATGATGTCAGAAAGATAAGGAAGAGTACCAATACCCACTTACGGGGTCGCATTATCAACCTTTTTGAATTCTATGATACCGTTTTCAAGCGCCAGAGCTACCGTATCCCCATCATGGAATTTATCCATAAGAAATTCCTCTGCCAGTCGGTCTTCAACAAGACGTTGAATAGCTCTTCTTAACGGTCTGGCACCAAGAAGTGGATCAAATCCCTGATCGACAATATACGTTTTAACATCATCAGCGATCTTAAGAGTGATGTTTCTATCAACCAGTCTGCTCTGAACATCACGAAGCTGGATATCAACAATCTGCGAAATCTCTTTCTTCGATAGTGGATAGAAAACGATCGTCTCATCAACACGGTTTAAAAATTCCGGATTAAAAATTCTTTTCAGTTCTTCCATCACCTTTGATTTCATTGCTTCATAGTCAGAGTTTTCCGATGCTTTACCAAAGCCAACCGTCCCGGATTTTTTAACATCCCTGGTCCCGGCATTTGAAGTCATGATAATGATTGTATTGCGAAAATTGACATGACGTCCATAGGAATCCGTCAATAAACCATCATCGAGAATCTGAAGCAGAATATTGAAAACGTCCGGATGCGCCTTTTCGATCTCATCAAGGAGTATGACCGAATACGGTTTTTTCCTGATTTTCTCAGTAAGCTGTCCCCCCTCTTCGTACCCCACATATCCCGGAGGAGCACCAACAAGACGGGACACCGCAAACTTCTCCATATATTCCGACATATCGATTCTTACGAGAGCATCTTCTGTGTCAAAGAGCGACTGCGCAAGTGTCTTTGCTAACTCCGTTTTTCCAACGCCTGTCGGACCGAGGAAAATAAATGATGCAATCGGTCTGCGAATATTGTGCAATCCTGCTCTCGAACGTCTGATACTGCGGGCAATCGCTTCAAGTGCAGGATCCTGACCAATAACACGTCTGCGCAGTTCCGCTTCCAGATTCAGGATCTTTTTCGATTCTTCTTCAGCAAGTCGAGACAAAGGAATACCGGTCATGGTCGAAACAACCTCGGCAATAGTGGCTTCATCAACAAGGAGACGCTCTTCCGCTTTCGACTTACGCCACAAAGCCTTCTTCTCAAGAAGCGTACCCTTGAGTTTTTCCTGTTTGTCGCGAAGTTTTGCGGCACGTTCAAACTCCTGCTGCTCGACAGCCTGTTCCTTTTCCTTTACAACATCAGCGATCTCTTTCTCCATTTCGCGGATTTCGGTCGGTATCTCCATGCTGGAGAGCCTCTTACGGGCACCAGCTTCATCGATAACATCGATCGCTTTATCCGGTAAGAATCTGTCGGAAATATAGCGTTCAGACAGTTTCACCGCACCATCAATCGCTTTTTCGGTATAGGTTACCTTGTGATGATCTTCGTAACGATGACGCAATCCGGAAAGAATCTGGATCGTTTCGTTTACATTAGGTGGATCAACCATTATTGTCTGGAAGCGACGCGCCAGCGCACCATCTTTTTCGATATACTTGCGGTATTCATCCAGTGTAGTCGCACCGACGCATTGTATCTCACCTCTTGACAAAGCGGGTTTGAAAATATTTGAAGCATCAAGGCTGCCTTCAGATCCTCCGGCACCGACTATCGTATGTAACTCATCAATAAAGATGATTATATTTTCGTTTTTCTGAAGTTCAACCATCAGAGCCTTGAGACGTTCCTCAAACTGCCCACGATATTTCGTTCCGGCAACCATTGAAGCCATGTCAAGGTTAATGACGCGCTTATTCTCCAGCACCTGAGGAATATTTTTCTCATAAATTTTCTGAGCAAGCCCTTCAACAATAGCTGTTTTTCCAATACCTGGCTCACCAATAAGCACCGGATTGTTTTTCTTACGCCTGCTGAGAATCTGCACCACCCGTTCGATCTCTTTTTCACGACCTATTACCGGATCAAGCTTTCCTTCACGGGCCATTGAAGTGAGATCGCGACCGAAATGGTCGAGAAACGGTGTTTTGCTTTTCTCTTTGGCTGCACCACCAACAGTTTCCCCACCACGGAGCACCCTGTTGATCTCTTCCTTTACCCGTTCATATTCAAGCCCGGCGGCGGCAAGAGCGTTTGCAGCTGCAGATTCCGTATCTTTCATCAGAGCAAGCAACAGATGCTCGGTACCGATATACTTATGAGACATGGAACGAGCCTCATTTGCGGCAATCTCAAGCACCTTTTTGGCCCGAGGCGTAAACGGAAGCATCTGTCCGATAGTCATCATGCCACCGGTTGATGTAATCGTTTTCTCGATATTGGCGGTGAGCTCTTCAAGATCAACGCCCATGCTGCGCATGACCGCGACTGCAACCCCGTCACCCTCTTTAACCAACCCCAGGAGAAGATGTTCTGTTCCGACATAGTCATTCCCAAGCCGGACCGATTCCTCACGGGCGATCTGCATCACTTTTTTTACTCGATCTGTAAACATCCCATTCATTGTTATTCTCTTCCTTTTCGTCCAATACTCAGGATTGAACGGTTCCTGTTTCAGAATGTAAATTTTTTGTTTTCTTTTTTGGTTTTGATAGCAGTTTTCGAACCAATTCAGCCCTTAAACTGTCTATCGAATGTGCTTCGGTATCGGCACCCTGCATCAACTGAAGATGTGCCGGCATTGACAATATGGCCATTTCGTTTATAGTGTCAATCGTTACACCATCGTAAATGCCACTCAGAACCCCAAAACGCAGTGCTGATGATAAGTTAAGAAACTCCGACATTGTCAGCGTCCGGGCATACAAAAGAATTCCGAGAGACCGGTAAACCTTATCGGTTAACTCATTGTGTGCATCTTTAAGAATCCGTTCACGGGCTTTGCGCTCATGATTGATCACTTCCCTTATCACTCCGGCTGAAGATTTGATAAAATCCTTCTCATGAGCACCCATAGTTGCCTGATTTGACAGTTGAAAAAAGTTTCCAACCACTTCAGAATGCTCACCGAAAAAACCTCGCGCAGAAATTCCCATCTGTGATGCACCAAGAAGGACAGGATCAATCGCTTTTGTCAGAACCAGTCCCGGCAGATGGAGCAGAAAAGAGATTCGCAATCCGGTACCGGAATTAGTTGGACAGCAGGTCAGATAACCCCTGCGGGTATCGAATGCATAGTTGAACTTTCTTCCCAGAATGTCATCAGTAGCATTTACCGCATCCCAGAGAACCTCCGGACAGAATCCTGACTCAAGACACTGTATCCGTAAATGATCTTCTTCATTGATCATAATTGAAGTACGTCGGTCAAGATCAAAAATCGCTCCCCGATCCCCTTCAACATTGATCAGATCGGTGCTCACAATCCTCTCCTCGGTCAGATATTGCTGCTCGATACGTTTCAACGTTGAAAAATTGAGTACATTGAACGTTTTAAATGCACTTTCATGAGCAATACCCTCGGTAATTTCTGTATAAATCCTCTTCCGTTCATTTACAGAACTATGATAAGGAAAACGGTAATGTACAATATTTCGGGCAAGTCTGACTCTTGTTGATGAAACAACATCAACATCCTCACCATCATTACGAAACCATGACGGCACTCTGCTTGATAATTGAGTCAGATTACCGGTATATTTCTTCATTGGGGCTCCATGTCTGTAAGATTATGAATTGCATCCCTGATTATTGCAGCCTGCTCAAACTCCTCATTTCTAATCGCAGCAGCAAGCTCATGACGAAGCCGTTTTATTTCACCGGCAGCAGCAACTCCCCCACTCCCGATCCCGTTATATTTTTTACCCTTATGAACGGATGCACCATGCACCTGAATGAGTAAATTGTCAATTTCTGTCTCAAATGAATGGTAACAGGCAGGACAGCCAAGCCATCCGTTTATTTTATATTCAGAAAATTTCAATCCACAGTGTGAACACTCTTTATCCTGAATCTGCTGCTGCTCAGTATGCTCTTCAACGATACCATTTTCATCCTGAACAGAAATACTGATACCTTTCTTACGGGCAC
Organism: Chitinispirillaceae bacterium; assembly: GCA_050301235.1. Taxonomy (GTDB): domain Bacteria; phylum Fibrobacterota; class Chitinivibrionia; order Chitinivibrionales; family Chitinispirillaceae; genus JAFGIN01. The sequence goes on from JBNKZD010000140.1 coordinate 11,924, forward strand.
ACTCATCACAAAGATGAAACACACGGGTTTCATTCTGCATAATCTGTGTCAGATGAATGTTAGCAGGATTTACTCCGCATTCATCACATAAATTCATCTTCAAATTCCTATAATTATATATACAAAAACCTGCCCGTTTCTATAAAATTCATAATCCACCGGTACAAGTTTATTAAATACTTTATTAAATATACTTTTTCGGTGCGTGTTCAGGTAAACTCTTCTTATTGCAGACCTTTTAAAAAACTTAGAAATTCATTTGGGCGTTCCCCTTTCGGGTCGCTCCTCCTCCGGGCTCTCGCTATCGCGAGCCGGTGTTTTCTGCCCTGCGGTGAGTACACCTGGGTCAGAAAACACTGCTATCCTTCATTGCCATTACGGGTAGCACCCTCCGTCCGAGCTAACGCGGGGAGTAGATCGCTTTTTAGGAAACGCATATTCGCAGGCATCACGTTCGCCTCACCCCCTTGGCCCCTTCTCCATTTGTGTTGGAGAGGGGGAAAGAAGGAAAAAATCCGGTCCCCTTTCTCCACGAGTGGAGAGAGGCGACAGTGATGTCTACGAAATACGAGTTTTTCAGATAGGTAACCCGCAAATTCTACAGTATCGATTAAGCCTGAGATTCCCACATCAGAAACAAAATTGGTGAAAAATATCACAAAAAAAATACTCTTATTTTCGTGTATTTCGAGTGCTTCGTGGTTAAGAAAGTATAGCTTTACGTTCCCACCTCAGAAACAACACCATCCTCAAGCTGAATGGTTCGATGCATTCTGGTGGTCATCTGGTTATTATGGGTCGCTATCAAATATGTCTGATTCAATTCGCGATTGGTTTTCTCAAAAAGATTGAGCAGGAGTTCGCCGTTACCACGATCGAGATTTCCGGTAGGTTCATCGGCAAGAATCAAGGCAGGATCATTGAGCAGAGCACGTGCAAGTGCAACCCTCTGGCGCTCTCCTCCCGAAAGTTGAGTGGGAAAATGCGTTTCACGAGATTTCAAGCCCAGATATCCAAGGAGATCTTTTGCTTTTTTTATGCACTCATTTTTTGGTTTTTTAAGAATAAGGCCGGGAATGATTGTGTTTTCAAGCGCAGTAAAATCGGGAAGAAGATGGTGAAACTGAAATACAAAGCCGACATGTCTGTTGCGAAACTCAGCCAGTTCATGTCCGTTTTTCATTGCTTCAAGCTTTTTTCCACAAACCGATACTGTTCCACCGTCGAACTTATCCAAACCACCCAGAATTTGCAAAAGCGTTGTTTTCCCTGCACCCGAAATACCGAGCAGTGCAATCATCTCACCTTTACTTATTGAGAAACAGACATTTTTAAGGACATCAAATTTCCCTGCATCATCGGTAAATTCCTTCCGCAGATTTCTGACATCCACAATCGTTTCGGTGCTGGTATCGCCCATTATAGTTCCTGTTCTGTCTATTTTTCGTTACCTATTCAAACCGGATCGATTCCGCTGGAAGCATTTTTGATGCTTTCCATGCCGGGTATACCGTAGTCAACCACGCAATCACATTCGCTGCACAATAGACACCGATGACATCAAACGGATTGATTAAAATTGGTAATGTGTCGATAAAGTAAATATCACCGGGTAGCGGTATCAGACGCCAGTGAAACTGGATATAACAAAGTATGACCCCAAGCAAAACTCCGACTGTGGAACCAACAAAACCGACCATGACACCATATTTCATGAAAATATTCATGATTGATTTTGATGTCGCCCCCATACTCATGAGAATCCCTATTTCGCGCCGTTTTTCAAAGACAATTGTTATCAGTGAAGAGATGATATTGAGTGCTGCTACAAACATGATCATCGAAATGACGATAAAAATGATCAGTTTCTCAAGTTTCATCCATTGGAAGAGCGACCGGTTCTGTGTCTGCCAGTCAACTGCTCTGTAGGGATACCCTCCAAGATATTCCCGCACCTCCGATGCAATCTTATCTGCTTCAAAAAGGTTACTGGTCTTTATCTGTATCCCTTCAACACCTTTCATATTGAACAGATTCTGCGCAGATTCTATCGAGACATATACAAGAGAAAGGTCATACTCGTACATACCGGTTTCAAAAATTCCCGAAACCGTAAATCGCGCCATTTTCGGCACTGGATCCATTTCTCCCTCAACACGTGCAAGACTGAGCAGAACAACCTCAGCCCCGGTACTCACCCCCAGTTTATTTGCCAGCCCCATTCCAATGCAGATACCAGGAAACAATCGCCCTCGTTCAGACTTTACCGTGTCAAGATTGAAAGTCCCCGATTTAACAGTTTTGTCTATATCGGTAACTGATGACTCAAGCGAATCATCAACACCGACAACCATGATCCCTTCCTGAGTCTGCTCATGTTCCAGACCAGCTTTACCATTGATGTATGGTGCTGCACCCTTTACCTTTGGATACTTGAGAATTTCAGTACGGAGTGAATCATAATTTTCCACAGGCACCGAATGGTATTTAAGAATTTTTGCATGAGCAATAGTTCCGACAATACGGTCCCGCACCTCTTTTTCAAATCCGTTTGCAACCGACAGAGCTATAATCAGAACAAAACTGCCGATAAAAATTCCAAGAGCTGTTACCGTGGTCCCGATCTTGCGTTTACCTCGCAGATAACGCATCGCAACCATATTTTCCATCATACTCATGTAACAGTACCTCTCATTGTGACCTGTTGGCTTCGAGAGCCTCAGCCAACAGAGCGAAAGCAATTCATTCACTGTGGCTGAGGCTCTCGAAGCCACCATCAAAAAAAATCATACTTCAGGCCGCATCAGCGGAAATAGAATCACATCACGCAATGTTGATGCATTTGTCAGAAGTGCAACAATTCTGTCAATTCCCATGCCCCAGCCGGAAATCGGCGGCATTCCATATTCCATGCACTGAAGAAAATCGTTGTCGACTTCCATCGTTTCTTTATCACCGTGTGCCCGTGCTTCAGCCTGTTGTTTGAAACGCTCTGTCTGATCTACAGGATCAACAAGCTCCGAATAGGCATTGACCACCTCCCACCCATTGACCACCAGCTGAAAACGATCAACCACCAGCGGATTCTCATCATTTTTACGTGCCAGAGGAGAAAGATCCAGCGGATGATGCGTAATGAATGTTGGATTGATCAGTTGCGGACGAGACACCTTTTTATAGAGAAGATCAATAATGGTACCTCTTCCGGCCTTATCGATTTCGACATCTGTCTCAAACCGTATTCCTTTTTTATCAATCTCTTTCATGAGAGCATCACGGGTATCAAACTGATTAATATCAATTGCGCAATCTTTAAGAATAAGATCCCGGAAAGAATAACGCGGCCAGTCACCATCAAAGGAGATCTTCTGATTTTCGTAGGTCAATTCAAGCGACCCGAGAATAGTCATCAGAAGGTGTTTGAACAACCGTTCGGTAAAATTCATATTATCGACATAGTTCCAGTAGGAACAGTAGTATTCAAGCAGTGTGAAATCGGGAAGATGTGATGCATCCATACCCTCATTGCGAAACGAACGCGCAAACTCATACACGCGGTCAAACCCACCTGCAATCGCCCGTTTCAGATATGTTTCGGGAGCAATCCGCAGATAAATATCGATATCAAGTGCATTATGATGAGTCAAAAAGGGTCGGGCAAGTGCTCCGGTAGCTTTATTGGTAAGTACCGGAGTATCAATTTCCGTAAAACCATTATCATCCAGAAAGTCCCGGATAGTCTTGATTATTTTTGTACGTTTAAGAAACCGGTCTCTGCTCTCTTCAGACATGATCAGATCAAGATAACGTTTCCTGAGCCGCAATTCCGGGTCTGTAATCCCATGGAATTTTTCTGGAAGTGGACGCAATGATTTTGAAAGGAAAAAGATCTTCAGAGCATTAATCGTTTTTTCACCGGTCTTGGTAGTGATCATCTCCCCTTCAACACCAATGAAATCACCAATATCGATAAGACGCTTGAGATCTTCAAACTGCTGATTCAATATAGATTTCTGTGCTGCAAACTGCACTTTACCGCCGACATCATAGAGATGTCCAAACGCAAGCTTTCCAAAATAACGGAGCGACACGATTCGTCCGGCAACCCTAACTCCGGTCGTTCCATCAGGAAGCATATC
>JBNKZD010000141.1:0-57688 GCA_050301235.1 Chitinispirillaceae bacterium
AAAGTTTCTGAATCCACGCATATGACCAGCAGTTGGTCTATATTTTTCTGCAATAGCATTGATTCGAGTTTGTTGTTCAGCTGTTAAATCAATCAGCCCTCCGGACCATCCATTTCCCAAACCATACACCGGAGTTTCTACAGTTATTACTTGTGCTGCCATCGATGGTGTATTAGGGGAATTTCCATCAGATGATAATGGGCTAACCGATTGATTACTGCAACCAATTGCAACAACAGCTAAAATTCCACCAGCCATAGCTTTTACTGATTTATACATGTTTTTCATTTGTGTATCCTTGTTAAATATCGTTTAATATATAGTAAATCATTAATCTTTTGTACGTACGCTTAATTAGATTCGTAAGGATCTGTAATTGTTACAATTTTTTAACTTTTTTTTACATTTTTATTACTACTCAGGATAAGGTAGAATTTTTTTTGTTCCATCATTTACGATGAATACAGATTTTAATGAATCTAAGATGTTATCACCATGCTTTTTAACTCAGGCTTCTGAATTGAATCAGTATATTACCTAACCTGAGATGCTGTCATTCAAAAAATGGCTGTTGAATTCCGAAAATTCTCATCAAAATGGTTCAGCAGCGGAATGTAAGCATTATTTTAAACTCAAAAGATATAAAGTACAATTTGCTTATCAGCTATGAAAAAATCTAACGGGTGCTTTTAACAGGATTGCATGATACTATCTAAGGAATATATATGAAAAATTCCCACTATGATACAAATTGCCAGAATTATCCATATCAGGACTCTTTCAAATGTTGTTGTATGAGTCACTCTTACACCTTGATATTCGGAAGATGATGCGCCAAGACGGTTTTCGAGAAATGAGGAGGTCCGATTGATCGTACTTGACGATACTGCACTTTTTTCCTGTGCAGTAATCTGGGCTTCACGGCGGAATCGGTCCTGATAGGAACGTGCCCCCTCTTCTATCTGGTCTGTATAAGTACTATGTAGAATTTTTACCGCTACAGAGATACCTAATGTCAGTTATCCCAATGTCGATATCTCAGATTACACTCGCGGTGTATCCATTTACAGCTGTAACGTTACCACTCCTTGAAATGGTTATACCCTGCGTTGCGATTATGCACCCTATGAATTGCCGGATCCGGAACGAGGCTGTGCATCCGGAATCTGGTTTGTGTAATTTTAGTGAATGCGAATGTCTTGCACATGTAAACACTTGTAAGAATCGGTGATTAATAAGCTCAGGCATTCGTAATTACTTACTATATCTGTAGCCACATCGATATAGTAATGGGAGTTCTCCTCTGTACCGATCAACGAAAACGGAAAAACATACATTTGTATTTTTTTACATATGCTATTTATACCCCAGGTGTAATTGTTATATTGACTCCTTAATGGTCAAATAAACCATTGTCTGGTTAAGCAACATATATGCAATCTCCCCAAAAGTCATAGGACCGACAACGTGGCCGGTTTTCTTTCCTTCAAGATTGGCATACAAGTAATTTAAAATACAATTACATGAGAAAAACGGATCGATATTTTCATTTTGTAATCGCTCATTGAATTCTTTTTCGTAATTGGTAAATGGCGCGGCGATTTTATATTCAACACCAGGGAATACCGGAGCGTAAAAATTCACTTTTTTTTGCTCTGAATTTACGGTTTGAAAGCTGACATTAATCATCGCACCCATGTAATCAGCAACTAAGGGCAAATGGGTATCAATTTTTTTTGATATCAGATAATCAGCGAGATTCTGTTTTTTTCCGTTTATTAAGCAATCAGTTACTTCAAAACCAGTCGATTCAAATGTAATACTATCGTCTGAGCCTTGTTTAAATAAATTGATGATGTTTATTTTTGCATATTTATTCGAAGGAAAGTCAACATGTATGACAACGGCTTTAGCATCAGATATTTCACCTGTCATGCCATTAATAACCTTTGCACTTGTTGAACCTAGTTCGGATAGATCAAAACCTGAAATCCAGCCGACAAGTGGGCGATCAAAAACTCCAGAGTACGTCGAACACTCCTTTGCGAATGCATAATGAGCATCAGAAAAAGCTGGAATCACAATACAGCTAAAACCATTTGGCTTATAATCTTGAGGTATGTTTTTCAATTCCGGAGTGGTATACATCGCAATAGAAAAGCCAGTGATCTCAGGTGGTAATTTTACAACTTGTATTTCATTGTGTGTAAGAAGGCCGCCTTTCTCGCTCATAAAATAAGGTATGGTTCCAGCTATCCATTTCCCTTTTGGAAGCTTTTTCAACACCCGTTGATCACCCGCAAGCATCAAAACCTCACCGTCAACAATCATTTTTGTGACTTCATCAACAGAATATAATGTTTTCATTTTTCTTTCTCCTTATTACTTTCCAAAGATATTATCGAGATCAGTTTTAACCATTACTTCATTCTTACTAAAGAAGTTGTATGCAACATCTATTGCTTCAGTGATTTTTTCTGATGAACTGTCGAAAGAAAGCATCGTTTGTACCCTGTTTGCCATCATTTTTACAGCAAGATTATCAAAAACATGTTTTTTGGTGTTTGTTACGAAATTTCTCCACCGGGGATCAGATTTGTCTGGTATCATCATTTTTCTCCTGTTTATTTCGGAACGTAGGTTATATCAAAAAGAGCAATTGCAAAAGAATGGAAATTAAGAAAAATTCTATAATACATTCAGTACAAATTCAATACTTTTACACTGTATCCAACAGCTTACATTTAGTTTTTACTGAAGATAACAAAAATTCCATTATAAGCCTATGCAAACAGAATAAGCTCATCGCCATTTTGGAAGTACATGATTGCACCGGATATCCGGAACAGTCCGGTTCTGTCCAATTAAGTACGGCTGTTGATTATTGGATCGAGATGAAAAGTGTTCTTGTGGGTCAGGAGGATTATGTAATCATCAATATCGCCAATGAGCCTTTCGGCAACAACGTGGTGGCTACCACCTGGCTTAACGAGCATAAAACCGCAATTTCACGGCTTCGAACCAATGGGTTTGAACATGCCCTTATGATAGATGTCGCCAATTGGGGCAGGACTGGGAATTTATCAAATTGTTCGACATATTCCAAAGTCTGCATAAAATTGAGGTATTAGAGGGTTCCGGAATCGGTCTGGCGAATGTACATTGCATTATCAACAGCCATGGCGGCAGGATCTGGGCAGAAAAAACATAATTTGTTTGACTTCGCCCCCTGCAAAAACTTTTTTTATATATCTCATTAAACGAGTAACTCCAGATTGATTAACTTTCGATAATCCACAAATATTCTGGAGTCTTAATCTAAAATTAAGCTCTCCTCGCGTATTTACATTCGTGAGTTGTACAACAAAAAATTATTGTAGTCCAATGCCGGATTGGAGATGTTATGAAACTGCTTTCTTTACGTTTAAATTTTCTGATTCTGTTGTCTTATTTAGCTGTTGCGGTTCTCTTTTCGCTGACTGGTTGCAGTTCAAAACGGGAATTATCACTGATGGTTGGCGGAACACCCAATGAAATTGCTTACTGGGAAAATGTGATCTCACAATTCAGGGAGAAAAGCGGCATTACTGTTAAACTGATTCGTCAGACAACCGATACTGATCAGCGCAAGCAAAGCATCATTTTTTCGCTGAGGGGCAGGCAGGCTGATCCGGATGTCATGCTGGTTGACGTGGCATGGATAGGTCAGTTAGCTGCATCAGGCTGGCTTTTGCCATTAGATGACTTTAAACTGGACACGCTCCCATTTTTCAGAAGTGTTATTGATCTTGCCGATACTTATAACGGATCACTTATCGGTCTTCCTCTGTATATTGATGGCGGTCTGCTTTATTATCGTAAAGATCTGCTGAAACAGTATGGATACAATGCACCTCCACAGACATGGGAAGAACTTCGTGAAATGTCAAAAAAGGTGCAGAACAGCGAACGTAACAAGAACAATAACTTCTGGGGATATGCATGGCAGGGTGCCCAATATGAAGGACTTGTCTGCAATGCACTTGAAACATTTTCATCAGCGGGAGGCGGTTTTATCAGAGATGACAAACCGGTGCTTGGGAGTGAAAATAACCTTCAGGCTCTTGACTATATGGTGTCTTTGATTCACGATAATGCAGTTTCACCTCCCAATACCTATACAGATATGAAAGAGGAAGAGGTCCGGATGTTGTTCCAGTCTGGTAATGCGCTATTCGAACGCAACTGGCCATACGCATGGGGACTTCATAACAGTGATGAATCGCCGGTAAAAGGAAAAGTCGGAATTGCACCTCTGCCATCATTTAAAGGGCATAAGAGCGCTGCAACACTCGGGGGGTGGCATGCAGTAATCTCAGCATATACCGATCAACCTGAACAGGCTGTTCAACTTATCTCTTTTATTACCTCCTATGAGGTTCAGAAAGATATGGTACTGAATTTAGGATGGAATCCCGGGCGGCAGGATTTATACTCAGATGAGACAATTATGAAAGCTGTGCCGCATCTGGTCGAACTTAAACCGGTATTTGAAAACGCAATACCAAGACCGATGGTACCCTATTATTCCGAAATTTCTCAGGTACTGCAGAAGCAGATCAACTCCGCACTTGCAGGACAGATTTCTTCAACAGATGCACTTAAAAATGCTGACAGTATGATTAAGACTATTATATCAAAATATGAAAAAAAATAGAGTGTCATTTCAGTATGAAAAAAGAGAGATAATCGCTGCCTGGAGTTTCATTGCTCCGACTCTCATTGTGACAGCCGGTTTGATACTGGCTCCGATTCTTGGTACCTGTTACAACAGTTTTTTCAGGGATGTTGCTTTCCGACCGAAAGTATGGACCGGATTTGACAATTACGCAGTACTCTTTGCAGATAGTGCGTTCTGGCAGGCGACAATGTTTACGTTGTTTTTTACAATTGCATCTGTGATCCTTGAAGTCATTGCTGGACTTCTTTTTGCCTTGCTGCTGAATAAAACGTTTCCAGGAAGGGGATTGTTAAGGGCGCTAATACTGATCCCATGGGCAATACCAACGGTCATTGCCGGACGAATTTGGCAACTTATGTATCAGTATAGTTTTGGTGTGGTCAACTATATAGTAACATCAACAGGGCTGAGCGAAACGAATATAAACTGGCTGGGAAGCTCTGGTATGGCGTTCTGGGCTATTGTCATTGCTGATGTCTGGAAAACAACTCCGTTTGTCGTTCTGATCCTTCTGGCCGGCCTACAGGCTATTTCACCGGATTTATTTCTGCAGGCGACAATCGATGGCGCATCAATGCTGCGTCGATTCACAAAAATTACCCTGCCTCTGCTTACTCCGGTGATCGTTGTCGCGGTGATATTCAGAACAATCGATGCTCTTCGCATATTTGATCTTGTTTACGTTCTCACCAGCGGTGGTCCTGGTGGAAAAACGCAGACTCTTTCCTATATTGGATTCAGATATTTTAACAATGATCAGTTTGGAATGGGTTCTGCCATCTCGGTGATAATGTTCATCCTGTCATTTGGAGTTACGCTGTTGTACATTAACAGTAGTAAATTCCAGAGAGACATCAGATAGGTGCAAGTGAGAGAAACCACCATTTATCCCCTGCTTCTTTTTTCCGGCTCGCTCTTTCTTGCAGGCTTCGCTCTTACACCATTTATATGGATGATAGTCATATCGGTTACAACAAACCCGGATTTTCTTGTAACCGGAAACTTCAGTTTAACCATTAATAATTATATTGAAGTTTTAACATCCGATTCCCTCCATTACCTTCACTATCTGAAAAACAGCCTTGTGGTAGCATCGATTACCGCAGTGATAGTCACTATAATTACAAGTCTTTCCGGATATGCGGTTTCGAGATTCCGGTTTCCCGGGAGAATGGTTATTCCACTGTTTATACTTGCAATGTCAATGTTTCCACAGATCAGTATTGTCGGATATCTTTTCCGTTTGTTTTCTTCTTTGCGACTCATAAACACCCACATTGCACTTATTTTGCCCTACACGGCCTGGACCACTCCGATTGCACTCTGGATCAATATGAGTTACTTTGCCCAAATACCTGATGATATCGATAAGGCAGCATTAGTTGACGGAGCAACAAGAATTAAAACACTCTTCAGGATTATTCTTCCGATCGCGCTTCCAGGTATTTTTTCATCATTTCTTCTGGTGTTTATTATGGGGTTTAACGAATTTCTTTTTGCTCTTCTGTTAACGATCGATTATTCTGCGCAGACTGTTCCGGTTGGTATTGCCCTGTTTCAGGGGATTCATGGGGAGCTTCCCTGGGGCAGTCTGATGGCTGCATCGGCGATAGCTGCCATTCCGCTCGTTTTGTTGACACTGATATTCCAGCGATACATTGTAAATGGCCTGATGAGCGGATCGTTGAAAGCATAAGCTGATTTGGAGTAAATAAATGAATACACATGCAACTGAAGTACAACTGTGCAATCTAGCCAAGACTTTCCGGACTTTTCGCGGTGAAGTGCCAGTGTTGAAATCACTTGACTTAACAATCGCTGCAGGTTCTTTTTTTGTTCTTTTGGGGCCATCCGGATGCGGAAAAAGCACAACACTCAATTTAATTGCAGGATTGGAGAAACCCTCACAGGGTTCGATATCATTTTCAGGGAGAGTTGTTGCCGACAGTGAAAAAAAACTGTTTATACCTCCTTTTGAAAGGGATGTTTCTTTTGTATTTCAGAGTTATGCACTCTATCCTCACATGACTATCGAACAAAATCTGGAATTTCCTCTCACCAACCTTAAAAAGAAGTTATCTAAAGCGGAAAGGTCACGGAGGATTCTTGAAACAGCACAACTCCTGCGTATAGAGAACCTTCTGGATCGTAAACCTTCAGAACTTTCCGGAGGCCAGCGCCAGCGGGTGGCAATCGGTCGTGCAATCGTTCGTAATCCGGTATTATTTCTCATGGATGAGCCATTGTCAAATCTTGATGCAAAGTTGCGAATGGAGATGCGCGCCGAACTGAAAGCGCTTCAAATGAAACTTGGCATCACTACAATTTATGTTACACATGACCAGATTGAAGCAATGACACTGGGAGATAAAATTGCAGTTCTAAATGATGGATACATTCAGCAGCTTGGTACTCCTGAAGAGATTTACTCTCAACCGAAAAATGTTTTTGTTGCCCGATTTATAGGTTCTCCCCCAATGAATATTCTTCAGGGTTGCGTTGAAGAGAACAATGGCGCATGCTATTTCAAAACAGATGATTTTTATATCCGGATTCGTGAGCCCATCGCGAAAAAAATATCTGAATACAGAGGAAGAAAACTTCTGCTGGGTATTCGTCCGGAATCAGCATCGATTACAGAAACTGATGGTGATTTTGAGATCCAGTTCGATATTGTTGAGAATATCGGACACGAATATCTACTTCATTCGTTCCTTAAAAATGGTGGTAAATTCATTTTAATTGTCAGGAATGTTCCGGAACCAGAAAGTAAAAAATCGATTTTGCTTGATATGACGCGGCTACATTTTTTTGATTGCGATACGGAGATGCGGATTGTTTAATGGTGAGCCTTTCCGATTTTGATCGGATATTCTCTTTGTTCAACATATTATGGCTGGTTATGAGGACAATCCACTTAAATGTCCTAAATGTGGCTGAACGATGATGATTATCTCATTTATAAAAGAAGAATCTATTATCAAAATTTTTTGCAAGACAGTTGAATTAGGCAAGAGTAAGCACTTATATTAACTTTGATACAAATAAAGAACTGGATATCTGATATCAGTATCTTTCGTGAAAGCCATTTTGTTTTTTATCAAATCTAATTATTTTCGCAGGATAGAAAGTTAGAAAAGTGTATGGATTTACCTGAAAACCCGTATCAATTCCTTGCGCATTCCATAAATATCTGCATGGTGGATGATGACCCGCAACTTCTTCAAGTATATTCAGAAATATTGAACGGTTATAATTTATATACAATTGTCTCCTGCTCCAATGTGGCAGAAACTGAATCCATGTTGTCCTCAAAACAACGTTTTCATGTATGCATCATGGACCTTGGACTTGACGATATCGACAATGACGAATTTTACCTGTTAAAGAAATTTTCTCCTCGAATATCATTCATTATATTGACTGGAAACGATTCTGTCAAAAAGGGCTTTGAATGCGGAAAATATGGTTCGCTGTCCGTTTTTGAAAAACCTGTTGACTTTGGAAAGGTTGATTTCATAAATGCTGTTAATCGGGCTTTTATCTGCAGTCTCGTCGCAAGTTGCAGCAAGTCTTATAAACCTGTTGTCGAAAAAATAGTTGAAGCGTTATTTTTATTTGATCCAGTTGATATTTTTAATTGGGCACTCAATGCAAATGTGACAGAACAATATTTAAGAAAAGTCTGGAATACGATTTATGGTTATCAACCAAAATATTTTTTTATTCTTTACAGAATGATGCTTTCTGCGTTTTCAGTTTTCAATTCAGAATTTTTCGAAAAAACAGGAGGTGCTATTGAATTGCCTGAATTTCAGTCTAAAAGTAATGAAAAGGAACTGTTGGCAGTTGAAAAATATTTTCAAAGTAACATAAATATCTTTAATCGAATACTGTATGAAGTTTAGATAAAAGGCCTCTAAATCAGAATCTCACTACTTATTACCATTTATTAATTAATCCCGATGAACATTTTTTCAATTATTCCCTTCCTGTCTTTCATTGTGAACCTTATTCTTGCTTCAATCGTTCTTGGATTAAACCCCTATAGCAAGACCAATCGGGCTTATTCGCTATTTGCGTTCAATTTTTCATTCTGGGCACTTCTTAATTTCCTGGAATGGAATTTTCATTCACAACAAATATTACAATTTTTTGCATATATTGAACCCTTTGCATGGCTGCCAACGACATTCCTGGTCCTGAGATTCATTTATATATTAGTCAAAAAGCCTCATGATCTGGTATACCAGATAATAAAAATGATCGTCATTCTCTGGCTGCTGATAGCAGCATTTGCAGGTCGTCTAATCGCAGGTTTCAGTCCTGCTTATTGGGGAAATCTTGTCATTATCACAAATCTTTATTTTCCTGCAATTTCAATGACATCTATAATTCCTGCATCATGGGGATTTTACCTTCTTTTTAAAGCTTGCAAAACCGGGAAGGATCCATCATTTCAGACGCACCTGATGTATCTAACAATCGGTACGATTGCCATGTATGTACTTGTTATTTCTGACTGTATTCTGAAATCCACTCTTCTCAGAGATGATTCACTGCCATATATCGCAACGTTTCTTCTGATAGTTCAATCTGTCTTTGTCTTTATTGCAATTATCCGGCACCGTTTTCTCAGTATTGATTTACGTGATGCAGCACATCAGATATTCTACCATATCAATGAAGGGGTGATCTTACTTGATTTGAACCAGTGCATCAGCAATATAAACGAATCTGCACGAAAATTCTTTGGAATTACCACTGTTGAGACCGTAAATGTACATCATATCTTTGGTCCACAATACAGGTATGATGAAAACGTTGAAAATCTGGAGATATCTTTCTTTAACAACAGTGAGAACAAAATTGCCATCCTTTCACAATCAGACCTGTATGTTCAAGGGAAGCTTGCAGGTAAACTTGTTATCGTTCACGATATCACCCGCACCCATGAAGAGGAACACAAGCGGGTCATGCTTGAAAAACAAGTTAAGCAGCTGCATGCATCTCGGCTTGAAGCCCTGGGGAAATTGGCCGGCGGTATAGCACATGATTTTAACAATATATTATCTGTTATTACCGGCAGTGCAACGCTTTTGCGAATGAAGTTATATGAAATGGATAAAAAGTTACTGTTACATGCCGAAAGTATCATTAAAACTGCACAGGACGCCTCTCTACTTACAAGAAAAATACTGACATTTGCTCGTCAGGATATTGTTGAAATGAGGAAATTTGATGTTCACGAGACTGTTAAGGACGTCGTTACGATGCTTAAACATACAATAGATAAAAGAATAGCTCTCAAAGTTGTTCTGCTGGCGGAAAATCATTTTCTTTTGGGTGATCGTATTCAAATCCAGAATATGCTGCTCAATATAGCCATCAATGCATGTGATGCCATGCCCGAAGGTGGATTACTTAATTTTATTACAAGAAATGAAGAACTAAGTTCCGAAATCGTACAATCAAACAATAAAGATGCCCGGGAAGGGACTTTTATTATCATAGACATCGAAGACACTGGTACAGGTATGACCGATGAAATAAAAAAGAACATGTTTGAACCTTTCTTTACTACAAAACAGATGGGAAAAGGGACCGGATTAGGACTTGCAACCGCATATGGTACTTCATTGGTACATAAAGGCTTTATCTCCATTGACAGTGAGTTAGGAACAGGAACTGTTTTTCATCTCTTTTTTCCAGTAGTTAAAGATAACGTGTCGGATAAAAATGAAAAATTGGTTGGAATCAAACATGGAACAGGCAGAATATTACTTGTTGACGATGATGAAAAAATAAGAAGCACTACATCAGAAATGCTTGAATCAATCGGGTACACCCTTATATGCTGCAAAAATGGTGAAGATGCAATCAGAAAGTACAAAGAGATTGATGGTGACGTAGAATTGGTCATACTTGATGTGATGATGCCATTAATGAACGGAGTGCAATGTGCTGATGCGTTGCGAGAAATTGATCCAAAAGTAAAAATTGTATTCATTTCAGGATATTCAGGCAAATTATCTCCTTCAGAAACAAACACAATTTCCAAATCGATAATATCATCTAAACTCATATGTAAACCTTTTACTATCGAACAGCTCTCACATACAATCAAAGAAACGATTGAAGAAATATTTTAGTCAGTGATTAGCCATTCTAACTCCCTGCCCAATATAGAACTTATACTATCTAAATTATTTGTTCAGGCACCCGCTTTCCTCTGAAAATCCGAATTAATTTATGAACTTAGCAAATCTTTATATCGAAATATCGAATTTTCTGTTTAACCTGAACTCACCGATTTCTTTACACGACAATCTTCAATTCAGTCAATTCGATAAAAAACGAAACTTTTGTTTCGTTTTATTGTTTGTGTATTTACTTATTTTGGTTATGGATTAAAGTGTTTTAAAAATTTCAGAAGGAAAGTGAAATTATAACCCAATCAACATAAGGAGGCTTTATGGGTTTTCGAAAAAAAATATTTTTTAGCATGCTTATCGTAGTTATGGCACTGCTGCAAAAGCAATCATTCGGTTTCAGCATGGGGTATCATTGCGATCTCATTCGCGAGGTTTTACAGCATGAGGAATTCAATGAACGAACAATCAGGCTTGTTCTAGCGGCAAACGAATATACGGATATCTTCGGTACCGGTGAATCGTATATGCTATTGGATATAAATCAATATATCAATTTTGATGCTGACCTGGAAGCTCAGATTAAACCTCTCGCCGACTACTTACATACAACACAATGTATTACTCTTGAGCAACTCAGAAAGTATAACGAGGTGCTCATTCAAAACATGGACAGGTTTATTAATCAGGACCTCGAAGAAATGAATAATCATCCAGAATATTCATATGTCTATTACGCCAGAATGCTAATTGCATTAGGGATCTCGCTGCATTGCGTGGAGGATTTGTACGCTCATACCAACTGGGCCGAGTTGAAAATGCCAAACTACTTCAAACAACTCAAGGATGCAACATTCTTTGACCTTTATCACGCTCCTCAAGAGGAGCTGAAGCCAGCAATTGATGCATTCCTTAAGCGTGGCTTTCCCAAATCTTCACACGGAATCTATTCAATTTTCTCGAATGAGGCTGCAACTGCCCCCATGCATGATGATATCAAGAAGGATTATGCAGCCCAGGCCGATTTCGATGATGCATATTGCGCTGCATTCAAGGCGACGCTGCAGTGGGTCCGGTGGATCGAAAGTAAAATGGGTAATTACTTGAATGATTTTAAAACATTCCAATGGAATCCTTCTGACAATACGCTTAATGCCTTCACCGATTACGGGCCCGAAACCGGAACTGCGCGCTACATGTGCCTTTACGGCGGTGCCTGGAAACATTGGGAACGATGGAGTTGGGAGGAAGTAACCATGCATGCACCACACATCGTGGATGGCATTGATATATGGAATACAACTTTGGCCGACGAGCCATTTCTTTATGATGTCTGGCGGCCGGTTTGTGTTGGACTCGTTAAAGGGCTTTTCCATATAAAACTCAATATTGATTCCTGTACAACGATCGACGGTAATGATTGGATCGATGACAATGGTGATATCAAGGAAACAAGTATCCTTTACTCAGAGTTGCCTCAAACAAATACCAGTGTCGTTGATGCGGCAATCGAAACAATGACAGGTGATGCATTTCAAAACGATTATGCTCAGGTTTCATGGTTGAAACTCGCACTGCCTACCATTTGGGACTGTAATAACGGTGATGGATTTTTGGATGGAAACGATGAAGAACCAGGCGGGGCAAGTGATTATTACGCTGAATGGTACGTTGGTACTGATCCATCACACACGATCCGTTATTCCGAGTCAATATATCGTGATCGTGATCTGGCTTATACCAACTGTCAGGTTCTGAAACCATGCTGGGGCTCTACGCCGATGAATGTGAAACTACAAATATTCGAAAGTGACAAAGACGATTCCTGGGGAAACTTATGTCGAAACGTCACGTTTATAGGAGCAAATGCTGTCGTTGTTGGATCGGGTATAAATTTAGTGTTTGATTTTCCTTTCGTGGATTGGGCTATATATGGTTTAGGAGAATGGCTCGGTGACATCTTAAATCTGGGAGATGATTTTGATGACGAGATAATGGATGTAAGCCCTGATAATTCGACGGAAGAATTAAACTTTACAGTAGACCCTGCCAATTTGAATATCAGCAACATTCCCGCTGAACTGACAGCTCCGAATAAAATGAAAACCACCTTCTACGGAAAGTATATATATACAAGAGGTAATAACGATGCCAATTCTGCCGGGGCTGAAATTCAGATCAGTAAGAGGAAGCCGACAGTAAAAGTGTACCTGGATGTAGTCAAACAGTTCCATTGTCTCCGGTTGCCTGATATGGCATCATCATCAGGTTTCTACGGTATCGCAACTAAATTCACTTGGACTGCTGAAGGTACAATTAACCATAATACATTTCCAGAAAGGTCCAACAGTACTACAACGTCAATTAGATATATGGCTGGAGAGAGATCGGATGAATGGGTGGAGGCAAGAGGTACGCCATATATGCAGATAAGGTATGAGGGATATCCCTTAGATATGAACATACCGATAGAATGTACATTTGGTACCAATGCGTCAATCCATGACACGCGATTAATCCAAGACCCAAGAGTAGATGAGGAGACTTATGACATTCCATCCAAATTCAGTACGGAACTATTGTACTACAATTTAGATAATCACCGTATTATGAATAGTGCAAATCAGATACTTGGAAAATCAGGTGATGAGATTATATTTTATAACGAACATAACGGATTGAAAGACTCTGTCTGGGTAAGGATTACTGTTGATGAAGGTTTCGTACCTGATGATCCCTGTGAGGGTGTAAAGGGTGGTGGAAATGGTTTTCAAGGTACACCATTTGGTCTCAACCCTCCTTATGTTGGAGGATCGCAATACTGGATCGGATTAGTGCAAGGCTACTGCAGGGCCACTGATGGCGATATTAATACCTACTACGATTATTCCATAGAGAATGGCGGACGAACCGGCCTGGATCTGGGAACTGCAAAAGTAATCGGAAAAATCAGGTACTATCCACGAAATAATTATGCCTCACGAATGGTTGGCGGGAAGTTCCAGGGTTCGAACGATGGTATACTCTTTACTGATCTGTATACTATTTCATCAACTCCACAAATGCAATGGAATGAGATGATCATTTCCAATACAACAGCTTACCGATATGTCCGTTATCTTGCTCCAGACAACAGTTATGGCAATATCGCAGAAATGGAATTTTATCCGCCCCAATACACAATTACAGCCACATCCGGAACTCATGGTTCGATCAGTCCCAGAGGAGCAATATGGGTAAACAGCGGCGAAAGTAAATCTTTCACTATTACTCCCGAAGAAGGCTATTTGGTAAATAATGTAAGGGTGGATAATCAATATGTCGGAGCGACAACATATTATGAGTTTTCCGATATAGACAAAAGCCATTCAATTATTGCGACCTTCATAGCAGCCACACAAGCACAAACACCTTACAATGGTCCACACAACATAACAAACGGCGCGACACTGCAGGCCGAGGACTTCGATAACGGCGGTGAAGATGTGGCCTACCACGATAATGATGTTACCAATTCAGGTGGCGCTTACCGTGCTACTGAATGGGTGGACATTGAAAACGGGACCGCATCTGTCGTCAATGTAGGGTGGACTGCTGCAGGTGAATGGATGGAGTATACCTGCAACGTGACCGGAGGGACATATAATATCACTCTTTACGCGGCGAGTCCGAATTCGGGTGACCAGCAGGTAAAACTCTATCAGGACAATACACTCAAGGCGACCTTCACTGTTCCAAATACTGGTGGCTGGCAGACCTACCAGACAATTTATGTAAATGGGGTCACACTCGATGCAAATTCCCAATCTGTTCTCAGGCTTGAATCCACCACTGGTGGATATAACGTTGACAAAATCACTTTTTCATCAGCTGCCACCCAATACTCAATCACAGCTGTGGCAGGAGCTAATGGCTCAATCGACCCCAATGGAACAATGTGGGTGAACAGCGGCGAAAGTAAATCCTTCACCATCACTCCCAACAGAGACTATTTGGTATACGATGTAATGGTTGATAATCAAAGTATCGGGGCGACAACATATTACGAGTTTTCCGATATAAATAGAAACCATTCAATTATGCCGACCTTCATAGCAGCCACGTCAACACAAACACCTTACAATGGTCCACACAACATTTCTAACCTTGCGACGCTGCAGGCCGAGGACTTCGATAACGGCGGTGAAGGAACCGCTTATCACGATAATGACGTTACAAATTCGGGTAGCGCTTACCGTACCACCGAAGGGGTCGATATAGAAAACGGGACAACATCTGTTGTTAATGTAGGATGGACTGCAGCTGGTGAGTGGATGGAGTATACCTGCAACGTGACCGGAGGGATATATAATATCACTCTTTACGCGGCGAGTCCGAATTCGGGTGACCAGCAGGTAAAACTCTATCAGGACAATACACTTAAGGCTACTTTTACTATCACGAATACTGGAAACTGGCAGGCCTACCAGACCTTTTCTATAAATGGTGTCTCACTTGACGTAAATCCCCAATCCGTTCTCAGACTCGAATCTACCACTGGGGGATATAATATTGACAAAATTACCTTTTCATCAGCTGTCATCCAATACACACTTATGGCCATTCCCGATGCCAATGGTATGATCAGCCCCAACGGACCAGTCACGGTAAACAGCGGTGCCAGCAAAACGTTCACGATCACTCCTAATAGTGGTTATCAAGTCAGCACAGTCACCATTGATGGTACAAATCAAGGTGCGATGAACTCATATACGTTCTCCAATGTGACCGAAAACCATATAATTAGAGCTACATTCAAGTTAGCCACACAAACACAAACACCTTACAATGGTCCACACAACATAACAAACGGCGCGACACTGCAAGCCGAGGACTTCGATAACGGCGGAGAGGGAACCGCTTATCACGATAATGACGTTACTAATTCGGGTGGCGCTTACCGTACCACCGAAGGAGTCGATATCGAAAATGGGATCGATTCAGTTGTCAATGTCGGATGGACTACGGCTGGTGAGTGGATGGAGTATACCTGCAACGTGACCGGAGAGACATATAATATCACCCTTTTCGCGGCCAGTCCGAATTCGGGAAGTCAGCAGGTAAAGCTCTATCAGGACAATACACTTAAGGCGACCTTTACGGTTCCGAATACGGGTGGCTGGCAGACCTATCAGGCTATTTCTTTAAATGGGGTCTCACTCGACACCAATTCCCAATCCGTTCTCAGGCTCGAATCCACTACTGGTGGGTATAACATTGACAAAATCACCTTTTCAAAAACAGTCACACAATACACGATCATGCCTATTGCTGATGTCAACGGTTCGATCAGCCCCAGCGGACCAGTCACCGTAAACAGCGGCACCAGCAAAACATTCACTATCATTCCTAATATTGGTTATCAAGTCGGTGTTGTTACCGTTGATGGTACAAGTAAAGGTGCTGTCACATCATATACGTTTCCCAATGTGACCAGTGACCATATTATTACGGCCACATTTGTGGGTAATAATGGTGTTTACGAAGCCGAAAACGCAACGCTTTCAGGAGGTGCAAAAAAGGACACAAATCATACAGGCTATTCCGGAACCGGTTTCGTTGACGGCTTCTACAACAGTACGACGGCCCGGATCACCTTCTCCGTATCAGCAGTTTCAGCCGGAAATTATACAGCCAAACTGCGCTACTCAGCCGGCAATGGGACGAGCAGTAATACCGGATTATATGTTAATGGGGTGTATGTAAAAGATATCTCCTGCCCCGCCACTTCGAACTGGAACACCTGGGCGGATAAATCGGAAACGGTGACGCTCTTTGCCGGTAATAACACTATTGAGTATGCGGTTCAGAACTCGAGTTCCAGTTGCATTAATTTTGACAAATTAACACTTTCTACTGTTGCCTGTACACCGCCTTCCATCATCTCCTCACCGGCATCGGCAACTACCTGTCCGGGAAATTCTGCAATAATGATGGTAAATGCCAGTGGAGCAACAAGCTGGCAGTGGTACAAAGGCTCGACTCCGCTTTCAAACTCCTCGTATTATGCAGGCGCCCAAACAGCAAAATTGACAATTAGCTCAACAAACGATACTCTTGCCGGTTCGTACAGTTGCGTTTGCTCCAACGGAAGTTGTTCAGCAACGAGTTCAGCCGCTCAATTAACGGTTTACCCCATGCCAGCAATGAATACTATCTGGAACTCCAGTTGGTATAACCATCAGGGTGTCGGCGGTAACCCGAATGGAAATTTCTGGGTTCAGGTCGACGCACCAGCCGGCACCACGGCATATTTGACGATAACAAATTCTGCATACCCTCAGTTCAACCGTACCACCCAGGTAACAGGACAAACCTGGCCTGAAGTAAGTACTGGTAATACTAGTGTAGCTGCAGGTACGATTTCGGTCGAATACTGGAGTGTAAACGCCAATGGGTGTGAATCAATGCATTCTACCTGGACGAATCCATCCTGGTAAGTAAATAATCTTACCCGTAAAATGTTAGAAAAAACGAAACTTTTGTTTCGTTTTTTTTATTTTTTGATCTATTTTATGCTATGAATTGCAGATTACTAAAAATGAAAACCCCAAATTTGAAATATAAATTCTAATCACTCAAATTATTAAAAAGGAGAAGCAGATGAGCATCAAATGGACAATACTCATTATTGGCCTGGTAGCATCTTCAGTGTTTAGCCAAGCCAAAAAAATGTTAACAATTATTGCCAGCTATAGCAATTACAACATCCAGATAGTGACTGACAACACGATCGAAGTCAAATTACTACCGCCTGAGGCGGTAGCTTGGTTATATTGATACCTGGAAGATATGCTTATAAACGTTAGTTAATTATTCATCTTCAAACTGTAAACCGAGCTGTTCTGCATCCAGCTCTTGTTTCTCTTGCCATTGTATGTACTTACGGATCTGTTCTTCATTCATACCAACCGTACTTACACAATAGCCCCCGTGACCACAAATGTCGTCCCCAAAATCGCTTTCCGATCCGCTCATATTTGCAAAACATACTCAGCGATAAACGTCCTTTCAGAAAACCCATTATACTCGAAACCGAATACTTTGGTGGTATTGAAAGTAAGGTATGTATATGATCCGGTTGAACGTTGAATTCAAGCACTTCCAAAAGGTCTTTTTGCTTTGCCAAGCTATAAAACTCACGTTTTGCGTATTCTGCTATATCTCCTTTCAAAATTCGGTGACGATACTTGGGACAAAACACGATATGATACTTGCATCCATAAATAGTATGAGATAATTTCCTGAAGGTACTTTTTTTCATGAGAATCTCTCTTCTGCATATCTTCCAGGGAGATTCTCTTAATTTACCATTGTTTTTACGGCTTCGCCTTTCTGGTGACAATTAGCCTCACGGGCGGAGCCTTTTTAGAGATTGCCTTACTAATTTTTGGATGGATTTTTTGTCTTCACTTTAAAAAAACCATTGAAAATGATTCAATTTTTCTGTTGTTGGTCCCACACCTTAAAATGAAGTAAATTTCTGTTTCATGTGTTTCTGAATTTCCTATCAGGGTGAACTGAGTATCAGAATACCAGCAATAATCAACAATAATTACATTACAGCAAATTGCTACACAAGAAAATATTGATGACTATTTCAGGATATTCTCTTATTTCATCAGACAGGTGTATAGTTATAATACCTGATACAGCAGCATACACCTTCGAATCCAGCGACAATTCAGTCTCGTGGTGCATGGCGATCCATATCGGTATAGACAGGTGGCCCGACTGGAAGCAGAATATTGACCTTGTTTTATGCCCAGATGTGAAGATTGAAGAAATCACTGACTGAGCCGATCTTTAAGACATATTCGGAATGCAACTGCAGATGAATACTTTTTTTATAGTGTACTCAAATCACTGGCGATTAGCGATAGTAGGATTTTTGCTTTTAAAAGCCTGAAAAACGGAAACTACTATTCCGTTTTATTATCATATCATTAATTGTACTATTATCTTTAGATATAGTCCCAGCATTCACGACAGGATTAAAACGGAGTATGAAATGTTTAAAGCAGAAAAATCTATTTCTGTTCAACTACCAAACGACTCAGGTTCTACACTGATCGTTGTTATTATAATAGCAGTAATATCGGGTGTAATTCTGCAGATACTTTTTTTTTCCAGTAGAAACACTCTTAAATCCAGTGGTCGACATTTGTCAAAAGTAACCTCGCTGAATATTGCCGAAGCAGGTAAGGAACGGATTCTGGGAGAATTGCGGAGCAGAAAAATAAAACCAATCCCAGGCCAGACTTCAACGGTATATACAAATTCACCATTCGGTTCCGGTTCCTACACCGTCCGGTACAGTACCAACGTTCGAAATGACACCATTTGTATTGTTTCAATGGGTAGAACTGATAAAGATACCGTAGAAATTGAGATAATTGCATTACTTACACCTTTTACCTGGCGAAACTGGGTAAAGGGTGCGGTAACGGCACGAACAACAGTAATAAGTTCAGGTGGAATAGTAATCGATGGCAGGGACCACGACACCACCGGAACCTTACTGGCCACCGGTGGAACATTTGGTGTAAGTTCGGGTGATTCGGTTGATACTGATGGAAAAGCTAAGATAGGCGGTGGTTCTACAGCACCACAGCAGGTAACAATTGAAGATGTAACCGTTGATTCTCATATCGACACCACAGGATACCCCAGAACTCCCGAAGAGGTATTGGGATTACCACCAGGTTCACTTGACGGTTTTAAAAAAACATGTTCGGCCACCCCTTTCAGGGGTATTACTTACCTGGAATCGAACTGCAATAATTATACGGGAAGTGGAATCCTTATCTGCCACAACAGTACCGGTACTGCATCGCTTGAAAATTATAACGGAGATTTCAAAGGGCTGATAATCGCCGATGCTGACAAGCATGTAAATAACAATGCAAATGCTCTTGGAGCAGTTGTCATGCTTGGGACGTTTGTGGGGGGAAATGTCTTTGGTAATGGCAATGCAAATATTTTTTACAGTTCACTCATGGTCGAACAGGCTATTAAAGACGCATATGATCTCGCTGACCAACGATGGGATGTGCCGGTTTTATCATGGAGACAGGTAAAGTAATTACTCAATAGTAATTTTTTATCAGTGTACGATTTACTATAAGTCTCTTGATGAGATACCGGAAATTGGATTTGCTGGAGATGACCCGATACTGGTAAAAACCCGGATATTGCTGATGCTGACCAGGAAAATCTGGAACCGGAATCCGCGTATGTTAAAAAATGTCGGTTGAAGTGGGCTGCGATAGTCAATACTGTTTACAAAGTAAACCCCTTGAAATGTCCCAAGTGTGGTGGGACAATGAAGATTATTTTATTCATTGAAGATGACACCATTATAAAAAAGATATTAAAACACTGCGGTAAGTGGAAAGAGACAATTCCCAGACCGCCACCGCAAATAAGCAGGGATCAACGGTAAAAAATGAGCCATATTGTCAATGACATTGCCCACAGGAACAATGGTATGAACATCAGTTTGAACCAGCTGGCGATTCGCGGAAATTGTTTGAAATAGACAATTGATAAGATGGTTAATATCAGACTGCCATATGCAATGATGTAAATCCATTCGAGGGAAAAAATCTGTGACACCTCGATTTGCTTACGTATGCGTATATGGGAATAAACGAGTACAAAAAGAAGACTTGAGCAGAACGTTAGCGTTTTTGTTACAAGAAACTGTTACCAATTTCCCATCAGAGGCAGATTGATACTTGTTTTCAAAAATGGTTTGGAGGCAGGTGATGTTAACTGATAGGATTCAAGGTCGGGAGTTAACAGAACTTTATTTATCGGATCGTTCTGCTGAATTTCGATAAGAATACGTTCATGTTCAAGAGGATACGTTCGGCAATTAAAATTCTCAGTCTTCCTGATTTTGAACCGCCATTCTTTGATTTCTTCGGTATCGTTTTCCTTGTAGCTGTTTTCGCGAGATGTAAGAGAATCAAGTTCCATTACCATACAATTAGGAAACCTGATTTCCCGTCTGACCCGATTATGCTGTTTTTATGATACCGTTACCATATGCTACCGGTTATCTCCAGAAGTGATGGGTCGATAAAACGCATGTTTTCAATGAACAGGCCTGTAGGAATGGTGAAAACATCCTTGGTACTGTTCCGTTCACCAATATTAATCATTGAACCGATCATAAGATCACTTACAAGTTTGTGGTTTTTCGTATCCATTACCGAAAGCGGTTTGCCTATGTATCTGTTCTGTGGGTGCGATATGAACACGCATCCCCGGAGACCAGGGCACTGTATCCTCCGATCCCATATCCAGTCGTAAAAAATTAATTGCTCCATTTTTCCGCTTCAGGAAAGGTGCAAACAATGAATCATTTCCTTTTCCGTTGTGTCCACAGTATCCTTTCGGATAGGCAATTACTGCACTCTCGATCAGATAATCATTTTCCATGATATTTTTAAAAAGTGCGACAGCGGAATCGGCGGAGATATTTGATTCCTGAATCAGAGCAGAAATGAAAACTATATTAAATCTATTAAATCCACCTGTATTCCCTCTAATTACTCTGGTCGCCATCCAAGAGTAAAATAAAACGTAGCCCCCTTTCCAATTTCTGATTCACACCAAATACTGCCGCTATGACGGGCTATTATCCTCTCAACAGTTGCAAGTCCTATTCCAGTTCCCGCGAATTCACCTTCTGCATGCAACCTGCGAAACGGTTTAAAAATGTTGTCTGCATACTTCATGTTAAATCCATCGCCGTTGTCGCGTACATAAAAAATGGTGTGGTCATCCTGCTTTTTTGCGCCAACAACAATTTCAGCCTTTTCTTTTTTTCCAGTATATTTCCATGCATTGCCCAGCAAATTTGATAATGCTATCGAAATTAAACGGTAATCCCCCTTTGCACTCAAGTTATCTTGTATGTGCCATATTACTTTTCTTTCCGGATTTGAATGTTCAAGTTCAGAAAGAATTGAGGTAGCTATTTTGCTGATATCAATATCTATTTCTACAAGTTCATATCTGGAGATTTTGGAAAGGTTAAGCAAATCTTGGATAAGGGTTTCCATGTGTTTTGCACTGATTCCGATTCTGTCGATATACTCCTGTCCGGATTCATCAAGAGATGCCGAATAGTCTTCCCTGAGTATTTCTGCAAAACCGTTTATAATTCTCAATGGTGAGCGAAGATCATGGGATACCGAATATGAAAATGCCTCTAATTCTTTATTAGTAATCGCAAGTTCGTCAGCTTTCTTTTTTGTTTCCTCGTTAGCTATCAGAAGCTTTCCACGTGAAACTATTAAATAATTAACAATAAGGGTAAATGCTACAAATGCGACCATTGCTTCCATCCTGCCCAAAGCAGAAACAATAACCGGGATATCTGAACCAGACGATAAAAAGAATCCTGTTGTCATAAGGCCTGTAATAATTCCCAGCAAAATACCAGTCAAAGTGGTATTTTGAGCCCTGTAGATGATCATGAGCGGCACGATGTAAAGGAGCCATATAAAATAGCCACGTGGAATGGTTAAATCTCCTATAAATATGAGAATACAACAGAAAAGCGAAATGAGTAGGTATGCCAAATCCCCTCCATCAATATTTTCCATATTAATGAAATTGCTTTTGATCAAAGTAATCGAATGGCATGCCAATCGCCAGAGTTGAAAATCATGGAAGCACATACACCGGTTGTATGCCCACTCCCCTCTTCCTGCAAACTCATAGTTGCCGGTTCTTCTGATTCATCTGGATTGGAATCATTTCTAACTTTCCAAACATCTCCACAGGACAAGTTCAGCTATGCGTTATTTTTAAAAACAAATACTTCAAAATAGCAACCATCTCTCTCGGAACACACAGCAAATCCCTTATTTCATAAAATCCTGGAGCAGCACATTGAACATTTTTAACTCCCAACTTTTTTAATGCGAACTGGATTCTAAACAGATGGTAATACTGTGATACCGCTAAAACTGACCTGTAATTATTAGCAAACATGTAGTTTGTAGTAAATTTTGCAGTTAAAAAAGTATTATTTCCTCCATTGTCAACAACAATTTCACTGTCGTTTACACCCTTGGAAAGTAAATACAATCGCATTACTTCTGCTTCCTGGAATCCCTCTTTTCCCAATCCCCCACTTACAATAATTTTTCGGCAAATATTCGCAGTATATATTTCAACAGATTTATCTAATCTGGCTTTTAAACGATTGGAAAGTGTGCCATCTTTATTTACCGTATTCCCTAAAACTACACATATATCAGCTTTCGAGTATTTGCATAAGTGACCGTAGAAGACGATGAAGACTCCGTATAGTGTAAAGATAACAAAGCAGATCAGACTAATTTTAAGGAGTAATTTTTTCATCTTATTAATTTCACCGTCAAGAAATCATCAGGTCCAGGTTCACTTTCCATTAAGAAAGTATAATCTTATGCCCAAAGTTCCTTCCGTTGCGATAATAAAATCATTTGGTTTGATAAAATTTACTGGTATTTGTAGTTCTGTTGCGATAGACACATTTTTGGATAAAAACATTTCTGTTGAAGCAGCTAACCCAATAAAGGGGTTATAACTAGCTTGATCAGGTAATGTATAAAAATCATCATCATTTTCTTTTACCTTTTGAATAGTCATGTTATATCCCATTCTAAACCCAGGTTCAAAACATACTCTACTATATTTTAATATGAACGGAAACACACCAACACCTAACCTGAGCATAGTTGATTTTATTTTGACATTATCAGTATTTGAATTTAAATGAGTAATTCTAAATTCTGGCTCAAACCTCGAACTCGTTTTAAAAATTACAGGAATATAAAGCTCTACATTCAAAGAATATGGCGCAGAACTTACGGTCAAAAAATCATCTTTTTTCTGTAATGCGTTTCGCAACGCAATTCCAACACCAAATCCCACTTGTACATTTTTGTTACCTTCGTATATTACTTCTGAAGGTGCAGCAAAAGTCAAAACAGATAAACTAAAAACAATCATTAATATGATTTTATTCATTTTAATTCTCTTTCGGATAAATTTTCATCCAAACCCGGATAGCACAACACCCAAAACATTTTTCCACACAAGCATTAAAAACAAATCAATCTCAGGTATGCAAGCAGTTTTTCTGGAATGCTTCGTAATGAGAATCAATATATTTCGTTTAATATAGGTAAATTATAGAGGAGAGTCAAGGGGGAAAGAAGAGATTAAGATTAAGGTTAAGGTTGAGAATGAGCGAAGATAGATGAAAGGGTAAGATGATAATGTAAGAGGGTATATCACCTATTCCGACAATGCCTGGCGTCCATATTATTTAATAAACAGTTATCATTTGTACTCATTTTAACCACAACAACAATCCCTGAAGACTGGTTAAAATCTGATTGTTTATTCACTTTTGAGTTTTTTTACAGACTTAATGTCAATACCGGCCGAAACAGAGATACCCCATTGTGATTTATTGGTTATACTTTGTTATATAGAATAGACAAATCGCCCAAATACAATCGCTCATTAAAATACAATGATGACTCAATAAACGATGCTAAAATCTATAAAGATGGGATTATCACCAGTGGTGGTTCATCGACAAATGTTTTCAAACAGCTAACCATACCACGCTGTATTGCAATGATTCGCATTATTCACAGTGAGAACTTGAGTGATTTTGCGATTTCTAACCTTCCGACGACGCCAAAGGATCTGGGTGAGGTCACACTACTGTTAGTCGTAGCGATAATGGTCTGGGACCGACCAATGCTATGGGCGTCTCAAAAGAATAACATGAGATCACTCTATTATAAGTACGATGAATCCGGAGTTTCGTATTACATGGAATTCCGAATCGAATCAGGAATCTCAAAATTCCAGTAGGCAATCATCTCTTCCGGACGGGCTTTAAAGGCGAGCTCCCGTAAAGTATTAACAAATCCGGATTGATCAGTTTCAAAACAGTTTTCAGAAATTACTGGTGCTATTGTAACACCACCGGCCATCGGAAGAAGAATTGTCAACTCACGATCGGCATACGTTTTATAAAGTCGCTGATAAGAATAAATTGCTTTAACACTGTCTGGTGTTTCAACTATGGTTAATGGATATTGATTCAACCAGAAATCCCGCATTTTCTGAAACTCATTACCTGCCAGTTTGTCCTTTAGTAGTTTTTGGACTACAACCAGACGAAAAAGGGTTTCCATTTGACCAAATACAGGTTCCCGGTTGGATATCGCCTGGTAGTTTGATGTAAATGTTTTTACAAACTTTTCCGCAACAGGGTGTGGACTTCCTTTACCGATCATCTCACCATGTTCATTCCAGTATTCTTCTTCAGTTAAAAGTTTCACAGTACTTTGCTTTAGATATAAAGCATTAGAAGTTCTCAAAAATCTGTTTTCATCAGGTATGAACCAGAATCGGCATAATATATTTGGTTGTTGCAATGAACCATTCCTATAAAATTCTCTTTCACTGGCTTCAAGTAGTAACTGCGATAACGATTTGACACCTCTTACCCTTAGAGGATATGTTCCATTTGATATCTTTTTCATTATATAATCTGCATCAATAACAGTTTTTGCAAACGAACTTTTTTTAGGAATACCGAGCACTCTAACAGATTCAAATCCAGCACTTTCTTTCCAATTAGAAAGTAATCGGTCTTGCGTAAATTCATCCGGACATCTGTTCAGCCGTTTCATCAGACTATCCAGGGTATTCATCTCTTCTTTGCGTGGATCAATTGAACAACCAGGGGCAATATTTCCGCCAAATGTATTCTGCATTATCACAGCAAAATCATCAAGTGAAATATCATTTGATGGTTCAACCCTTCCGCCAATCAAGATAACATCTTTATTATCTTCATCAATTGCATACCCGTAGATCCGGTTCATCCAGCAAAAATGCAGAAGGTCATCAGAAATCGAATCGTTTGCGTCCACAGTCTTTTTAACTATTTCAGTCAAAGCATTTACGGAAACTGCAATACCAGTTTTAAAAATCGGAGCCTTTTTTAAATGCAATGATGAAGAACATTGCAGCAGCAGTATGAAAAAGGTGATCATTATCAAATATATTTTTTTAAGGAGCATCGTCTTTTATTCCTTCTTTTGTGACAATCTATCGATTATATATTAAAAATGTTATTTGCGCAGGTAATAAACTTCCAAAATAAATACAATTGCACTGAGAAAATAGCTATTTTGTTAGGGATTTTAAGTAAAACAATTAAAGGCAGGTATTTTCAAATGAATATCCTCATCCTCAACGATTTACATCTGGAGTTTCATGACTTCACTCCCCCTACGGTTCATGCCGACATAGTAATCCTGGCGGGTGATCTTGATATAGGAATCAGAGGTGTTGTCTGGGCAATGAAAACATTCCCAAAGATTCCTGTACTCTACATAAACGGAAATCACGAATTTTATTATAACGATTTTCCCGGACTTATTACAACCCAGAAAAAGATTGCAGCAGGTTCAAATGTCCACATACTCGAAAAGGAGTACTTCGATTATAGTGACGTGCGTTTTTTCGGTTGCACGCTTTGGACCGATTTTGCACTCAATGGTAATGCAGCATTATCAATGAGAGAAGCATCCTTTGTGATGCCCGATTTCAGAGTTACATGGAATGAAGAGGAAAAACGTGTTCTCATTCCACAGGACACTGCTCAGGAATGTAAAAAATCTACAGCCTGGCTTAAAAAGCAACTTTTTGCTTCCAAGAGGAAGAACGTCATCATAACACACCATTTACCGCTCGCGAACTCCATCGATCCGGTGTTTGAAAATGACCCGATCAACCCGGCATTTGCCTCAGATCTACACGATCTTATTGACACCTGTTCTCCCAGGATCTGGATTCATGGCCATACACATCGGATATGCGATTATCACTACAATAAAACCCGCATTCTTTGCAATCCCAGGGGATATCCAAACGAGAGTAAAAACGGATTTAAACCAAACTTAACCGTTACGATCTAAATTTCAGAAAATCTCAATTTTGAAAAATTTGCGGGGATTTTTTCGTACTTCTTCAATGAGCTTATTAACATTCACGATCACTTGTTCTACTTCTTTTGCAAATGTCGAATCATTTACAAGGGTTCCGGTAGTTCCCTTACCATTAGCTATCTTGTTAAACAATGTTGAAAGTTCTTTAATTGTTGTATTAAAATTTTCATCGATGTTTCTTAATGGATCAACGAGGAGCCCTTTGATTGTCTGCCCGGGAGAAATAACTCCGTTGTCTTCAGTACCTCTGAACAGTTCCACATACTTGCTTCCCAGTAAACCTATAGCCTTGACCTCAGCGTGCGCATTTTTATAAAGATACTGTCGATAATTTTGCTTGACCGATATTTTAATCAGAATGTTTTTACCTTTGAAATCCATCATTGAAACGCTTCCGACAGTCAAACCCTGCATCCATACCGGCGCACCAATTCTCAACCCGCCAACTTCAGTGATCCTGATAGTAAGGTCAAATTTCTGCTGAAACAGGTTACTTATTGCACCTGAAAAGAATATAGTGAACGTTGCAAGTGCCAGAACAACCGTTATAAATACCGGAAGCATCAATTGTGACCATGATACAACTCTGCGTTTTGGTGAATTTTGCATAGTTACATTTCGTAATTAATAGTGAAACAGAATCAGTTACAAATCCGGCTGCAGTTACAAACAATCTAAAATTTTCCTGTAAGGCAGGAGAAATTGTGTGACCTGGGGAATTGTCGTATGAACAATTTCATCCTGGGTCCCATCAAAGAAAATCTCTCCATCAGTTAAAAACATAAATCTTTTTGCCATTACGAGAGCATCCAGAATTTCGTGTGTTACCACAACAAACCCCCTGCCATCATCTGCCAGTTCCGTTATCAGCGAGCGGATAATATTGGTATTTACAGGGTCAAGTCCGCTGGTCGGTTCATCGTATAGATTCATGACTGCATCTGATACCGCAAGTGCCCGTGCGATTGCTACACGACGTTTCATCCCACCACTTAACTGTTCAGGCATCTTTTCAGCACTTTCCTGAAGGCCCACCTTTTCTAACAGGTCAGAAATCCGCTGCTCAACATCTGCAGGATTCATCTTTTTCTTTTTAAAATACTGATCATAATAAAACCCAACATTATCTTTTACAGAAAGAGAATCGAAAAGTGCACCTTCCTGAAATACAATGCTGAATTTTAAACGGACATTTTCCCGCTTACTCTCGCTGAGGTGCATATAATCCTCACCATCGATCAAAACTCTGCCACTGTCGGGTGTAATCAATCCAAGTATTAAGCGGAGAATTGTAGTTTTTCCAGCACCGCTTGGCCCGAGTATCGCAACCTTTTCCCCGTTTTTTATCAAAAAAGTTACGTTTTTAAGTACAGCACGCTCATCCTGAAACAGCCACACATTATCAAAAGTAATCATACGATCAGTATTATGGAAAAAAAGCCCATATAATTTTTGTAATTAGAAAATCGGCAATAAAAACAGCCATTGAAGATATGACAAACGAACGGGTAGCCGACAGTTTAAGCCCGTTAATTCCACCCTTTGACATCAATCCAACATAGCAACTGACACTTGCAATTATAAATCCAAAAACAAATGGTTTTACAAGACCAAAAACAGCATTTTTAACTGTAAGGATTTCACGAATAGAACTCCAGTATAGCGCCGGATCAGAATGGTATTCGTAGCTGGTAATCAGAAACCCCCCGACAACTGCAACAAAATCGCCGGTAAATGTCAAAGCCGGCAGCATCACCAGCGAACTTGCAATTCTGGGGGTAACCAGTTTTTTAATCGGATTAACTCCAAATGCCTGAAGCGTATCGATCTGCTGCCGCTGTATCATTCCCCCAAGCTCCGCAGAGATTCCCGCTCCCACCCTCCCTGCAAAAATCAATGCAAGCATAATTGGAGAAACCTCTCTGATAATAGAAATACCAATAACTTTCCCCGCTTCACTCTCCAGCCCCAACCCCTCAAATTGATTTAATATCTGTATCGAAAGCGCCATTCCGATAACAAACATACTGATAACTGTAATCCAGAATGTTTCCGGACCTGCATTTGCCATCTGTACAATAACATCTTTACCATAAAAAGGTGTACGTACGAAATTAATAAGGCCCAGAAAACACAGATTGTAATACCCTTTCATATAAATGAAAAAATGTTTCAACCCATTACCCCTGATTTCCGGCCGATTATTGCGAGAGCCATAAGCTCTTGTGATATAGAATCCTGAAATCCGCACTATGGTATATCAAATTTTGAGCCATCAGAGTTCAGGGTTCAGAGTTCTGCGTTCGAGTGTCGAGGGGCGAGGGAAGAGTGACGAGAGCATTAGAGCCTTAATGCCTCTGAACTCTTGAACCCCCAAACCCTTACAAAAACATTCTCGACCAAATCATTACCATATTGTATACTAAGAGTATGATCAGTGTAATTGTATGCTCACGTCGGGACCCTGCTGATACTATTCACGAATGCAATCTCCGCAAAACTGCCGGAGCTGATATTGAATATATTCGCATTGACAACCGTGATAACCGGTACAATCTCAGTTCTGCATATAATTATGGAGTCTCACTGGCACACGGCACAATCTTTGTGTTTATGCATGAAGATGCCTTTTTTATGGAAGGTAACTGGGCTCTGGTGCTCGAAAAAAAATTTTCCAGGGACAATGTGGGCCTCATTGGAATTGCAGGTACACAATATCTCTTTGCAGATAATCCCGGATGGGTCGTAGCCGGAAGACCTTATATACGAGGCCATGTAATCCATGAACTTAACAATGGCGAAACATATACACTGACTGTTTTCAACTGGGAACGTTCGGACAGCTCAGTAGTTGCAGTTGACGGGCTTTTTTTTGCAATTCGTGCATCACTGTTTTCATCAATTCGTTTTGATGATACGACCTTTGATGACTTTCATTTCTACGATATTGACATTTGCATGCAAGTTCGTAAAACGCATCAGTTATTGGTTACCTGGGATCTGCTCATCAAACACCAGTCCGGCGGATCATTTAATGAAAACTGGAAGAAGTATGCTTACCGTTTCTGCGAAAAATATAGAAATCATTTACCTGCTTCAACAGTTACAACGACGCCCGATCTCACACGGAGAGTTTCTTTTGAAAATTTTGATCTGAAGGGTAAAGCACCGCAGATTACGATTCACTAAGGGACTGTGCAGGAGTAAGTTGAACAAATCAGCGCGCAGGATTTTCGTAAAAGTCCAAGGCGCGCCCGCAGTTGACATCCATATAGACTGGATGTCCCGAGGATCGTAACGCAGGAATGTTACGAAAAAACCAGCGAAGATGTTCAGGTTATTTCTGCTCAGTCCCTGTGACTAAAACGCGAAGGAAATTCCAAAACAAGCCATTCCCAAAACAAAGACTCCACCACCAA
The DNA here is from genome assembly GCA_050301235.1 of Chitinispirillaceae bacterium. GTDB lineage: Bacteria > Fibrobacterota > Chitinivibrionia > Chitinivibrionales > Chitinispirillaceae > JAFGIN01. Next base: position 30,377 of record JBNKZD010000141.1, read on the forward strand.
CACTTGTCAGGGTAACATCTTTATAGAATTCTTTTTCAGCTTTAGAATAATTCACCGATTCGGGACTATTCTTATCAGCAGTCTTATTCCAGTAATCCCATTCCTGTGGGAGTTGTGCACCAAAAACAGCACCAACAAGTAAACCAGCTGCTCCGATACCAAGAGAGGTGAAACGGAACACTTTAACTCCCTTAGTATTAGATTTTGTACCCGCTTTTGAATCGTCTTTCCCTTTTCCACTCACAGCACCAGACCCAGGATCCGCGTCCTGCTGATTAAACGAATAGGAGATATTATCCTGAACAAACTGAATCTTATCCATCAAAGTAAAATGGAATTGACCGTTCTGCTTGAAAATACCGTTCTGAATCTTTATACCGGGATTCTGAGATTTAATTCCGTAAACTGAGTACTGAAGCTCAAAATTTGTAAAATTTACAGTGCCTGATTCCCGTGCGACTAAAACGCCATTCCAATCGAATGGATTGGGAAGTTGCGGACTCTCTTTATTATAGCTATCATAAATTGAGGTGAAAATAACCGGCTTTTCCTGTGTTCCTTCAACTTTGAGTTCACCCAGTACCTGTAACCCGGTAAAAGGGTTAAAAAGAAAGATACACCCCTCTTTAATTACCACTTTTTGGCCATTTGGAACAATTATGTCCTGTTCAACGATAAATGGGTTCCCGGATTCATCAAGGTTCATCCCTGTAAGATCACCCTTAATCCGGGTTTCTGCAAACATGGATGATGCATACATCAGAACAACCATCAAAAAACAAAGTTTCATATCATACCTTTCAGGCAAAGCTTAGGAAATATCGATTGTAACATATTCATTTCATTAAATATAATAATTGATTATTACTATAAGATAGTTCAAAATTTTATGAAACTCAACTTTTTACCATTAGAGATGCTTTTAAAACCTGAAAATTTTCACTGATTACCAGCTGAAGACGCTGTATCTTAATTAACGACTCCGCAAAAAGCTTTAACAGGAATTCCTCCGTTTGAAAATTGTAGTACTTTCACGATCGGAAATCCGATTGAACGCTGAAAATCCGGGTAAGCAGAAATGAAGGTAAAATGAGTACCTTTAAAATTTTTTTTCAAATGTTGAGCAAATCGATATAAGAATTTATCCATGGAAACATCCTGAATATCTGCTCTTTTCCCATAAGGAAGATTCGAAATAAGCAATCCATGCTTGTTTAAACCAAAAGTATTATTCATAACCAGACTATCACCAACAGAAAATGATGCCAGCAGCTCTACCCCAGCCCGCCTGGCATTTTCTGAAGCGGCATTAATGGCATGCGCACTGATATCTGAGCCCCGAAGTACAATGGCGGGATCCTCCACACATCTTTTTTTCGCATTTTGAATCGATCTTCGCATATGTGCTTCATTATATGATGGCCAATGTTGAAAGGCATAGGAACGATGTATTCCCGGAGCACAATTCATACTTATCAGCGCAGCTTCAATTATAAACGTCCCTGAGCCACAAAAGGGATCAGCAATCCACTGGTATTTCCACCACTGGGATTCCAGAAGCAGAGAAACTGCAATAGTTTCTCTTATTGGAGCATAAGCAGCCTGTATCCGATACCCTCGCTTATAAAGAAGTTCACCAGATGTATCGATACTGATTGTACATTCGTCATCACTTAATCGGATAAAAAACTGAATCGGAGCATTTTCTGAATACTCAGCAGGTACTCCCAGATTATGCATATATTGCGTAATTGCCTCAGAAACAGACTTCTCAATATTACCGGTATGATGAATCCTGGAATTCTTTGAGGTGACAGAAAGAGAATATTTTCCGGAAAAGCCGCAATACAATTCCCAGTGAATACGCTTCATTTTGTTAAACAATTCCGGATACGAGCGAACTGTAAATGTATCTATCCGAAGCAGTAATCGATTTGCAGTTCGAAAATGTATATTAGCATCATACAGGAACTCAAATGGAGCGGTGAATTCAACTCCCCCATTGATGCATTTTGGAGACGAGACTTGTGGAAACCGGTCGATTTCTGTTGCGAGAATATGTTCAAACCCTGGAGTTGTGATCACAAGATACTTCTGCTCTGTTCCTGCAAGATACCGCTTGATTCGCCTTTCAAGCCCTCGTGAAGTCAAAAGCCCGGGTTCACTCACCGGGTTTTCGCTTTATTGAATAAATATTTGAGATTTTGTTTCACATCATCAAAAACGCTTCCGATCGCTTTACGGAGCACGGTGCTGTCCAGCTCGACACGGGGTGATGCAGAATTTCCATACACTTTACATCGAAATACTTTGCGATCATTCTCTCCATCAAGCAGAGAGCCTGCAACAACCGGTGGCAGTTCCTTTACAAATTCTGGATCGAAATTCGCTTCAAAGTTCTGATTCAGGGAACCATCCGGCTGAATCCATCCTTTGGTGGAAAATGTAATTTTTTGCCCTTCACCCTGCGTTTTATTAAAAAATGTCATATTTTTTCTCAAGTCAAATTCGTTTTTTATCTTATCAAAACGCAATGTATCAACCTGCGAACTCATAATCAGTGCCTTAAGTGAATTCTGTAATCCTGTACCGGTGATTATGGCATCATCAAGGTTAACAACTCCGCTCCCTTTCAGTGAGTCACAGTTGAACAATGAAGGTTCAAGTTTTACATCACAATTAATCATGCCATCAAGTTTACCCGAAAGAGAATCTCTTCCAAGGTTCAGGGAACTTACCTGAAGATCCGCTACACCTATCTGAATTGAACGCAATTTAGTCTGAAACAGATCCACATCACCGGAAATTTTATATTTCCCGTTAAGATATCGTCCTTTACTTTTTACAATCTTGACATTCTGTTCATCAACAACCAGTGAACCCTTGTTATATTCAAAAATGTAATCATTAACTTTAGCAACTGGAATCTGATAGAGAATATCCATCACTTTTTTCTCATAATCGTTGCTTACATCGATAATACCACCGTTCAATTCAACATGTATGGAATCGTATCCATCGATACTTAACCTTGGTTCAATAATGTTAAGCCCCCGGAAGTTCTTCAGTTGATTGAGAAATTGAAACCATGTACTGATATACTGCTGCGGCTCTCTGTACAGCTCATAGAAAATGTATTCGTGACCATCAAGCGGAATTTCCCGATATTTCCGGAAATTGATTAAAGAGGTGAAAAGATTCAGGTTTAAAGAAATTTTTTCTGCTGAAAATGAGTACTTTTCCAGGGAATTTATTTTTTTTTCAGCATATATATCTGTTATTTCAATTCCTTTCCAGATCTTTATGGTTACATTACCGACATGGCAGCTGTCCGCACCGCTATTATGCAGATAATCTGATGCCTTCCATACAAGGATTGGATGAGATATCGGGAAAATTAAACCGGCAAGACCAGCGACAATTATCAGCAGCAACAGAATCGTCGCCAACCACTCCAAAAACGTATTGATTGTGAATGGTCTTCGGGAACGTTGAATTTTTTTTGAGGTACTCAATTCAGTACCCATAAATAACCTTCAATCTCTAAAAAAATACAGCAATTGGTAACAATTCATGAATACATACTTTTGTAATTTCTGTACATGGTAGTATTTTTATACTATCAGGCCCTGTGGATGGCGATTTTTAAATATACCTTCGTAATGGTATATGAATAAATTTTCGGATAATCACACAGAGACTTAAAATTAACATTTTTCATAACAGACCGCTATACAAATATGTCAATTATCACAAGCAGTGAAAAAAAAGTCAAATCAGTTCTGATTATCTCAAGCGATTCATCGCTGAGAGAGAGTTTCCGACAAAGTTTAACCTCTTTTGATTTTCAGTATTTTGAAGCACCTGCACCATCTGAAGCACTTCCATTGATCGAAAAATATCAGATTAAGGTTGTATTTCTTGATATAGAAACCATCGTGCCATCCGAAATGGATATAGTCAGTTATCTTAATACCAATCATGGAGCAGAGATAATTATTCTTACAACAATCAATGGACTGGATGAAGCAACAAATGCACTTCGTAACGGAGCTGCGTTTTATCTGGTTAAGCCGGTCAAACCTGCTGACCTCAAATCGGTCATTGACAAATTATCATTACGGGCTGCAAGCAGAGACAACAGTCGTGAAATTGAGCAGCGATTTCTGTCGGATCTGATGGCTGGTTCTCCTTTAATGCAAAAACTGCTTAAATTTTCAATGAAAATTGCCCCGACCCCATCAACCGTCTTAATCGGTGGAGAAAGTGGAACCGGTAAGGAGTTTTTCGCCAAAATCATCCACCGGATGTCCAAGCGCAGTGATGGAAGATTTGTTGCACTCAACTGCGGAGCAATCCCCGATACTCTTTTTGAAAGTGAACTCTTCGGACATAAAAAAGGATCATTTACAGGTGCAGATCGGGAAAAAACCGGAATTGTTGAAGAAGCACATATGGGAACACTGTTTCTCGATGAGGTTGGAGAGCTCTCTTTATCGGCTCAGGTGAAGCTTCTTCGTTTTCTTCAGGAGCGTGAGTTCCGTCGTATAGGAGATTCGGTAACCCGATCGGTTGATGTCAGAGTTATTGCAGCAACAAATAAAGATCTAAGTGCATCGATTAAGCAGGGTACATTCCGTGAAGATCTTTACTTCAGATTAAATGTTTTCTATCTTCATCTGCCACCACTCCGGGAACGCATCGAAACCCTTCCCAACCTTATACGCCTGTTTGTTCATAGAAATAATCAGAATTTTGACAAAAATATCAATCATATATCAAAAAATGCTGAAGCGATCCTTGCGAATTACGAATATCCAGGCAATATCAGAGAACTGGAAAACATCATCGAACACGCGATGGTTCTTGCTGAAAATGGTGAAATTACTGAAATGGACCTGCCGGAGTTCATGTTGAGAAATCGTTTACTCCTGGAAGGTCCCGCTATGCCAGCCACAGAGAGGTCCGGAACCGATCAGGTTCTTACACTTGCTCAGCTTGAAGAACGGCATATACGGATAGTCCTTGAAATGACAGATTACAACTATACCGAAGCATCAAAGAAACTGGGGATATCCCGATCTACATTGTGGAGAAAAATTAAAGAGTTTAATATTGCGGAGAAATAATTGAATGAAAATTCGTGTATACTATGAAGATACTGACTGTGGTAATGTTGTTTACTATGCAAATTATCTCAAATATATGGAAAGAAGCCGGACTGAATACCTCCGCGAACGAGGTGTCGATCTTTCTGACTACCATAAAAAAGGCATTTTATTTGTTGTAATTGATGTTCAGGTGACCTATCGGGCACCCGCATTCTATGATGACCTTCTTGATGTCACATCAGAGGTTATCGAATCAACCTCTGCTACAATTACCTTTTCAACAACAATCACCAACTCTCATGGAAAATTGCTGGTAAAAGGAACTGTTCGTCTTGCCTGTACCCATGAAAATGGTCATGCAGGAAGAATACCTCATGAAATTAAAGAAGCCTGCCTGAAGTAGTGCATAAAAGTGTACATAAAAGTTGTACAAAAAGTAGTGCACTTTCATAAAAACAATGGTACAAATCTATTAATATGCGTATATTGAATAGAGTGCATATCATGTATGTGACCTGTCATCGCGCCCTTTGAAACTGTCCTTTTATTCAACTCTATTTTCTATAGATGTCGCAATTGAATGGTCAAAACAAATTTTATGCAGTCATCTCCAAAAAATTCCGGTCAGATAAACCCCTATCTTACACCCCAGATCCCAATTGGAAAAGAGAATACCACTCTTGGTACTGGAACGATCACCCGTATTTTGGGTTCCGGTGGTATGGCCAGCGTGTATGAGATCTGGAATCAGCAGCTGGAAGTATATCATGCTGTTAAATTGATGCATCCCAACTGCAGTATTGAAGCGTTACAGCGGTTTCAGACCGAAATTAAAATATCTGCGAAACTTCACCATCCTAATATTATCGAGATTCATGGCGTTGGTGAATGGAATGGACTTCCCTACATTGAAATGGAAAAAGCTGGAGGATTGACACTCGAATCACTTATCTCCGAACGCGGGGCACTCCCGGTCGAAGTGGTAATATCGATTGGAATATTAGTAACACGAGCACTGAACTACGCACACAATCATGAATACATGCTTTACAACAACACCTACCATGGCATTATTCACCGGGATCTGAAACCCGGAAACATAATGGTTTCCAGACACGAATATGTCAAACTGATGGATTTTGGCATTGCACGACCGGCAGATGCATCTTTTCACACTGTTGATGGAACCGTTCTCGGAACTCTTCAGTACCTCTCTCCGGAACAACTTGAAGGAAAATCGCTTGACATAAGAACCGATATATATTCTCTTGGTGCCTGCCTTTATGAAGCAGCCTGTGGAAATTTTGCATTTCCTGAATTGAATATAACACGGCTGCTTTCAGATAAAACAAAGAACCGATTTCGTCCATTGAAAGACTACTCCTTAAAGTTTCCTGCAAAATTTATAAAAATTATCCATCAGTGCATGCATCACGACAGAAATGTCCGTCCTCAATCAGCTTCAGACCTTGGTGATGAACTTGAAACACTTCTGAAAAAAATGACAACTACCAGTCCGGAAGAGATCATTGCCAGCTACATGGAAACAGACCCATCGAGGATAACGGTTGTTCCCCTTCACCATTTGTCAAAAAGTGCGGTTTTTTCAGCTATAGCACTCATTTGTATAGGGGTCCTGGGTATTCTATTTACTTTTGGAATCAATCAGGCGCAGAAAAAAGTTCCTGAAGATCTGTCTGTTAATAAATCAAAAGACAGTTCAGTAGTTATCGATGCAGATACCGGGACACAAAAACCGGTAATTTTTTCAGTTACTGAATCATCCCAGGCGCTTAAAATCATCGCCGATGTTGAATCAAGTAAATCTCCTCCACATGCAAAACGATTCAGCCCACTGGAGCTTCTATATCAGAAGCATGCTACCCGGGATCTTTTGCAAATTATGAAAAACGAACTCAATGAGGGAAATTATTCAAAGGCTTTAATGGTTTTCGACAGTATGCCACCAGAACTGTCATCCAAAACACCAGCAATAGTGCTGAAGGTACGGGTTTTATCAAAACTAAACAGTAAATCACTCCCGATATTTCTGGGAAAAATTTCCACTAATGAAGCGGAGATACTTCTGGCTAAAGCACGAAATGCCTGGCAGCATGGAATTATTACCACCGCAGAACAATTCCTGAACCAGGCGCAGAGCTCTCAGCGCGAATTTATGTCATACGAAAATATGATACAGGAGTGCTATTATCTCCGGGCGCTGTGTGCGACGAGTAGATTTGATCAAAATTCTGATGAACAAAACTGGAAAAAAGCGATTGAAGCATGGTATAATGTTAAAAAGGAGTTGCGTTCGCAATCATCGCATGAGTATTTCAAGTCTGCAGATAGCGAAATTGTACGTATCGGGAACAAATTCCGTTCTGCTGCAAGGTAAAAATTCATGATCAATTGCTCGATTCTCAAACGAATAGCTTTTCTGCTGCTTTTTATTTCTATTACAGGTATGACCGCATCAGGTCAAAATATCGCTGACAGTCAGGATACTCTCGCCGGCCCGCTCCCATCATTAGTCAAAGCACGTAAAAAGCCCTATATCGTTGTGACCAACATTGAAGTCCCTCCTCAAAAAACCGTTACTATTGAACCTGGTGTTGTTTTTCTTTTCAAAAACTTTTCAGGCCTTCATGTTCGTGGTCGCCTTATCGCCCGGGCTACGGTTGATTACCCGATTATTTTCACATCGGAGTTCGATCAAAGCTGTAATAAAGGTTCGGGACGAGATGCTAATCCATTTGACTGGGATGGTATTTACATGACAAATGATGCACTTGGAACCCAGATGGCACATTGCGAGATTCGCTATTCGGTATATGGTCTGATATCTGACACAAAACTGATTCGCCTCGATCCGGTTACTTTCAAAGATAATGGCAAAAGCGTCATAGTCATCGAAAACCAGGAGATTCCGGTTGCAAATGAACCCTATCGACATGTGCTGGATCAAAATGATCCCGATCTGTTAAAAAATGCTGTTCAATTTGTCCGCGATCCTCTTCAGTCAAAAAGAACCGCGCTGCGAGTAGGATCATTTATAACGATTCTAGGGGGGATAGGAGTTACAGCAGTATTTGGATATTACAGGTATCAATCGTATAAAGAACTTGATGATTTGAGTTCTGATGATTTCATTAATACCAATCGTGATAACGGAAATGCATTGTGGAACAATGCGAAAAAAGAATGGATCAGAAATATGATTATATCTGATAGTGGTCTTCTTCTTACAGCACTGGGTATTTACGGAGTCAGAGTTTCTTTTACATTTTAAATGTGAGAAGTTATGAAACAAGCACGAAATAATCTTTTCATTTCCTCTGCACTGCTACCAGTTTTTTTGATTACATTTCTACATTGCCAGCATTTTTCCAATCCATTTGAAAATTATCGCAATGCCGATGTTCATATTCTTCCACAGACAACATTTTCAATCGAATTTACAGATACACTAACCCTTTTTTCCAGAGATACGCTATACCTCACCACTACAGTCCCGGAACTTATCGATTCGTTTCATATTAAAGCCACTAATAACCGTTTTTTTTCAGATACAGTAATTATAGCACCGACATCACAGACATATGCATTCCGGATTTCTTCATACAATATCGGAAAACAGAGTATTACCATTGATGTATTCCGACATGATAAATCGTCTCCCAGTCAAACAATATTTTTCTATGTAAAAAACCAGCTTTTTCAACAAGATCTTATAAATCAGAACATCGATGACAGTTTAACACTAAAAACAATCCCGGCAGAAGATAACGTACACGTTGTTTACACCTGGATACTTGAGCACATGGTAATACGCACCCCTTTTTCCAGTGTAAAAACCAAAGCGTATTTAATGGATAATTCGATACATTCAGGTATATTGTACATTTCCGATTCTCTTTTTAAATCTCCAGAAACATCATTCAAATTTTCGTTCAACGATACCGTTCCACCTGTTATAACATGTCTTAATGTTCTAAATGATACGATAGCCCGTACAATTATAACTCCTGACACGTTCATCGTTTTTCGTGTACAGGTTGACGATGGCAGCAACCAGAAAGCTGACCACGTGTATTTTGATGGAGAAGAGATCCAGGGAACACCAAATCTTATCTACACCAAAGTTATATATGATATAAAACCGTTTACCAAAGACCGGCCTCTCAGAATTGCTGTTCAGGCAATCGATAAGGAATTTTCAAAGAATTTCACAAACGATACTTTCACCATTATTCACGATCCAACGGCAGTTAAACGTGATTCGACACTGATTTTTATAAATAAAATCACCACAGACAGTTTAAAAACATCTGCAAATCCAGTTATTATCAATGGTTCAATATCAAACACCAGTAGTAAACCAATCATTCTGAAAGCATCTCTAAATTCCCAACCGATTTTTAATGAACCTTTTCCTGATGGTAACGGGTCCTGGACGAGTGTTTGCAGATTATCATCCGAATTCAATGAATTTGTACTGGATGCATATGATAACAGCTCCAATCTCCTCGCCAGAAAATCACTGATACTATATTACAGTTCGACAATTATTGATAAAACACCACCAGTTATACTTTCAATCGATGTAAATGGTATCGAATCAAAAAAAATCTATGTTAAACAGGACACTGCCAAAATATCGTTAATGGCATTTGATTATGGAAGCGGGATAAAGAAAGTTATCTTTGACAATGTTGATTTACCAATTATTGATGACCAGTATCGATGGTCCAGAACTATAACAAATATCAAACATGCCTGGAATCCGGTTATCGTTATCCTTGAAGATGCAAATGGTAACAGTGTTTCGGATACTGTTCAGATAATGTATAACCGGTTACCAACAGTTTCAGTCACCGACATTGGTTATGCTATAAAAACTGATACTATCTATGAAAGCCAGATCCTCCCGCAGGATTCAGATAATGATTCTCTCCAGATTATCCCTGTACGCAAGCCTCTGGATATTATTTTTTCTGAAGACAATCAGCGTTTCACCTGGAAACCAACCCGTCAGCACACCGGTTTTGATACACTTGCAATTATTATTTATGACAAAAATGAGTACTCAGAAAAATTTACCTATGCATTTAATGTTTACGATCCGACTGCAGCAAACGCATCTATTCGAATAGCAAAGCAGCAGAATGTTCCCTCATTTCTCATCGCAAACAGAGATACCCTTATACTGCAAACTCAAATGGGGGAGCCATCCGGTATACCTCCATACACCTATCAATCCCGGATTCTCACCAGGACAAAAACTTTTGAATACTTTTCAAAAGATGGTTTAACAATATGGCCGCCATCTCTGAATGACACAGGAACCTGTCAAATTCGTCTGATAGTCACCGATATTCTCAGACACTCAGACACTCTCACAACGCAATTCACTGTTATTCCCCCCAATGTCGATTCCGCAGATCTAATTCTTAAAAGCATCATTAATGCGACTATAACCGACAGCACTTCCATGAAGCTGGATGTCAATGATTCAAACTGCTTTCTCAATTTTGAGATCCGGGATACCGACCATCCTCTGACAGAGAAGTATTATATCACAACAGCTGTCAATAATTCAATGACATCCTTTACACAATCTGAAAAACAGTTTCAGGTGACAGTAAATGCATCAATATTAAACAACGATACAGTTACTGTCACACTTAAAGACAGTACCCGGCAATATCCTGATACGCTCAGGTTTATTATTGAAAGTGTTGTTGAAAATCCACAATTGATATCTGGTCTGGCACGATGGTATTTACCGGATAATTTAATTTCAATTTTCTTCACTAATACATGGAAAGATTATTTCAGTTCTTCAAACGATCTTTATGGTAACGGAACTATATCCTCAGTACAGAATCGGTTAAACGGTTACCCGGTAATCAGGTTATCTTCAGCATATTTCAGCAACACTCAGGGAGGTAACTGGATGGATAGCCAATTCTCAATCTACATTGTTGCCAGATACGATTCAATCCCTGGTAATTCCAACCAGGCATTGATTTCAAATTTCACTCCGACAAACCCCAATACGTACTCCTTCGGTTTATCTCAAAGTGGTGAAGTAGTTGCATTTACTTCAAGCGGAGGGCCTGGTAGTAATGCAACTGTAAAAACAGCTCTGTATACGCAAAAACAAAACTGGTATGTCTTTTCATTCACTTCCATTGGCCCCAATTTAAATCAATCCATAACTATAAATACAGGTTTGAACTATTCATTCTCTAAAATTACCACTACCGATACCCCCAACAGATCCAGTATGACAATCGGTACCAACAACACTCCAGTTAACAGGTGGACTGGTGAAATAGCAGAAATCATCCAGTACAATAGAGATCTCAGTACAATGGAAAGTAAAAAAGTGATTAGTTACCTGATGAAAAAATATGGACTTAAATAATCCGACTAAGCATACGATTGTGGTATGAATGTCAATTTCATCTTTTCCTCTTCAGTCTGAACCAGAGAATAAAGGCCTTTTCTTGTAATAATCAGCTCCCGCCGCTTACCCGCATCTTTCAGCTTCTCAGCTATCTCATCGCGTTTCGACAGGTCTGATTCGATATTGAAATGAAGAAAAACATCTTCTCCGTTTTTGCCAAATTGCAGCAGGAAAGCATTATGTTCAGCAAACACAAGGTCCTGATAAGCATATGTCATTTCAAGCCCGATTTCTTCGAGCAACTGCTGAACCCTGCTTATTGGTCGGAATGGAACTGGCATGTAAAACCTCCGAAGTGAACGTTCGTTTTTCTCATACTTATGCAAGAGATATGCCAGAGTGAGGATCCTGTCGTTCGCATATTCCTCATCGCCTCTCTCCCCAACCCTCTCCACCCTGTGGAGAAAGGGTGCAAGCATGCGCATTTTTCTCTTTTTATTCCCCCTCTCAATTCACACCAATGGAGAGGGGGCTAGGGGGTGAGGCGAACGCGAATAATGCGAACCCAGCAGTCGCATATTCCTCGTCGCCTCTCTCCCCAACTCTCTCTCCACCTTGTGGAGAAAGGGTGCAAGCACGCGCATTTTTCTCTTCTTATTCCCCCTCTCAATTCACCAATGGAGAGGGGGCACGGGGGTGAGGCGAACGGAAAAACTGAGACCCTAAGTCTTCTCAGACAAACAAAAAAGTATCAATTTGTATGATTGGATACACTTATGTAGGAAGAATAACAAACGTAAAGTTCAGAATTCTCAGGTTGCTGATGCTCTCGAAGCCACTCACAAAATTCTACAACGAATGCATAGCCATCCACCGATCCATCTCCTCAAGTGCACGCTGGCAATACATCGCTTTCTTTTCTTTCTTCCCTATCTTTTTCTTTGTTGGAGGAAGCGGGTCGAAGAGACCGAAATGAACATTGGATGGTGTAAAGGGCAATTTACTTTCAAAACTATTATCGGTTGTAACATGATTCAACAGAGCACCACTGGCGGTAAGCGGTGATGGCTGCTCTAATGATTTTGCCTGTATTCTGGCAGCAAGGAATCGTGCAGCAAAATGACCTGTTGCCACACTCTCGGTATACCCTTCACTACCGCACATCTGACCGCACAGGTAAACATTGGGTATTGAAACAAACGATAGATCTTTTGACAAAAGATGTGGTGAATCGAGATACGTATTACGATGTATACTTCCGTATCTGAGAAACTCAGCATTCTGCATTCCGGGTATGAGCGAAAAGACATTTTTCTGTTCGCCAAAGGTGAGTCGGGTCTGAAAACCAACCATGTTATAACTCTCACCTGATGCATTCTCTTTACGCAACTGACATACGGCATAGGGCCATCGGCCCGTACGTGGATCAGTCAAGCCAACCGGCCGCAGCGGTCCAAAAGCAAGTGCATCAAAGCCCCGCTGAGCTGCAACTTCCACCGGAAGACACGCTTCAAAAAACTTTGCCTCTTCAAAAGCACGAGCATTAACTTGATCCGCACTTCGGAGCGCTTCATAGAACCGTGCGTACTCTTCTTTGGAAAACGGGCAGTTGAGATAATCCCCCTCCCCCTCTTCCCACCTTGATGCTTTAAACACAATCGACATATCAAGAGAGTCTGCTGATACTATCGGAGCAATTGCATCGTAAAAATGGAGCGATTGCGATGACAATTTTATAAGAAGCCAATTAACAAGAGGATCTGATGCAAGCGGTCCGGCAGCAATAATACAATACTCATGATTCGCCGGCGGAGCATCGAGTTCTTTACGTGTGAATGTTATCAGAGGATTTTCGGAAAGCGCCTGCTGCACCAGTAATGAAAACGTCTCTCTATCAACAGCTAAGGCAGAACCGGCATCAACAGAACTCTCCCGTGCAAGCCGCAGTAACGGACTGTCGAGTTTTGTCAGTTCAGCTTTCAATAAGCCATGAGCGGTAGGAAGTTCATCTGATTTGAATGAATTCGAACACACAAGCTCCGCAGGCATATCGGTTGTATGCGCCGGCGAACGCCACTGAGGACGTGCTTCAAAAATTTCTACCGGTATACCGTAGCGACTCAGAACCAGTGCAGCTTCACACCCCGCCAGACCTGCACCAATTACTGCGACTGAATTTGTATTCATTGTTTTTATTCTACAACAATTTAAAGCGCTCACTGAGTCCCGATGTTCACAGATCGCCTCAACCCACATTCGACTACGCTCAGTGCACCGCCTCGATCCCCCTCTCCATGGGAAATGGAGAGGGGGAAGAAGGACTAATTGCAATTTCTTTCCTGCTCCCTTTCTCCACGCGTGGAGAGAGGGCTGGGGTGGTCACTGAGCCCCGGTCGAATGTGAGAGAGGCGACTGCGAAATCTGCGAAACTGGAGTCAATGCAATAATGCTATGCTATTAATTCAAATCCTATTCACCAACACTCTGACTCGCTGCACTGGCATCCTCAGAAGGTGGCGCAATCTGTTTCTCGGCGTTACATGATGGACACTTCATCATCGTACCCTTTCGCTTTGATTCCTTTACCACCATAACAGTCGAACCACACTTCTCGCAGGTCTGATTCACCGGACGGTCCCACACAGCGAAGGTACATTTCGGGTAGTTATTACACCCATAAAATGGTTTACCACGTTTTGTTTTTCTCTCGACAAGCTGTCCGGTACAATCTTTCTGTGGACAATTAATTCCGGTTGTGATCGATTTTGTATTCTTACAATCAGGATATCTTGAACACCCCAGAAATCTGCTTCCATTCATCGACAGCATAACCATCGGTGCACCACATTTATCGCATACCTCGCTGGTTTCAACCGGTGTTGCCTTTTCCAGCGGTTCGGTGTATTTGCAATCAGGAAATCCCTGACACGCCAGAAATTTACCGTTGCGACTCCACTTTATCACCAGCGGATGCTGCTTGCATGATGGACATGTGCGATCGGTAACTTCCTGGTTTCGCGCCCGCAGATCCTTGATACTCAGTTTGACATTGGCCAGCTTCCCGGAAAATGGTCCGTAAAATTCTCTTAAAACCGCAACCCAGTCTGCATCACCAAGCTCAACTTTATCAAGAGAGTTTTCCATCTCAGCAGTAAAACCAACATCAAACACATCAGAAAACTCTTTTACCAGAATATCTTTCACCATGAAACCGACCTCTGAGGGTATAAACCGCTTGCTGTCGATCATCACGTACTTTCGTCGCTTCAGGGTATCGATAATCTGAGCATAGGTACTCGGTCGGCCGATCCCCTTATCCTCGAGTTCACGCACCAGTGATGCTTCAGTGTAGCGCGGTGGAGGTTGTGTAAAATGCTGCTTATCGATAAGCTGTTGAAGATTGACACCAACATTTTTTTGAAGGTCCGGAAGACGTTCATTCCCTTCAGATTCGGCATTGTCTTCAACGGTTTCATCGTACAAAGCGAGAAATCCGTCAAATTTCAGAATCGATCCATTCGCTCTGAAAACGCAGTTATCTCCACTGATATCAACACGGGTTGAATCAAAAATCGCATTCTCCATCTGTGATGCAAGAAACCGTTTCCAGATCAATTCATACAGACGGAACTGATCTTTAGAGAGATACCCCTTTACACTGTCAGGTTGGAAATCATTATTTACCTGTGATGGTCTGATTGCTTCGTGCGCATCCTGCGCATTCTTGTTTTTCCCATAAAAACGGGGTGCTGATGGAAGATGTTTATCGCCGTAAAGATCACTAATCACCTTGCGTGCATCAGTAATTGCTTCCTGAGCAATACGTGTAGAATCCGTTCGCATGTAAGTAATCAATCCCAGTGATCCAAGATGCCCCAGCTCAAGACCTTCATACAGTTGCTGTGCGACCATCATTGTTTTAGCTGCGGTAAACCCAAGTTTCTTTGATGCTTCCTGCTGCAGTGTACTGGTAATAAATGGGGGGTACGGTTTGCGTACCTTTTCGGAGCGAGCTACATCACTGACAACAAAGTCGACATCTTTAAGTCGTTTGATAAGCTCTGCCGCTGTAGTTCCATCGGGAATAAGCGGATTGTCCGCATCACCCTTTTTACCATCAACGGAAAGCAGTTTTGCGCCAAATATCGCTTTGCTGTATTCAAACTTACCCTGTAATGACCAGTACTCTTTCTGAACGAACCGCCCGATCTCCTCTTCACGCTCGCAAATCAGACGCAAAGCGACAGACTGCACCCGTCCGGCACTGAGTCCTTTAAACACAGTACGCCACAGAATCGGCGACACCTGATATCCAACGATTCTATCGAGAATACGACGTGCCTGCTGTGCATTTACTTTATTGGTATCAATATCATGTGGAAAATCAAATGCCTGAAGAACTGCGCGTTTGGTGATTTCATTAAACATGACCCGCTTGACATTAGCATTCTCATCACGTATGGACTCCGCGATATGCCATGCAATCGCTTCCCCTTCACGGTCAGGGTCGGGTGCGAGGAACACATCCTCAACTTTCGATGCTTCAGATTTCAGTTCCTTTAGTATCTTCTGCTTACCCTTGGAAGTCGTATACTTGGGTTTGAAATCATGTTCCAGATCTACGCCGAGTTCCTTTTCAGGAAGATCGATCACATGCCCCATTGATGCACGGACCGAAAAATCTTTTCCAAGATATTTTGAAATTGTCTTACATTTTGCGGGTGACTCAACGATCACCAGATGCTTGGCCATAGATGAATTTTCTTTCCTCAGAGTTAATTGCAAACTTGAGCTACATACTTCGATGTACTCAGTATGAGCGCTACCAATCTCTCAAAAACGCTCACCCTGAGTAAAATCGAAGGGTGATTACCGCTAATTTGCAACCCCTCCTGAATAGTCGTTAGTGTCTGAAATGACGGGTTCCGGTAAATACCATCGCGATCCCGAAGCGATTGCACGCATCAATAACATCACTGTCCCGTTTGGAACCGCCGGGTTGTACAATATATCGTATTCCCACCTGATTTGCTACTTCAATTGTATCAGCGAACGGGAAAAATGCATCAGATGCCATCACCATCTCGCCAAATTCCTTGAAAACGCCACCTTCAGGAACAGTTTTTCCCAGCTTAGTGTACTCTGTAGTCAGATTTTCCTGTGCTCTGGCTACAGAAAGTTTTCTAAAAGAATCAATACGGTTCGGCTGACCCGCTCCCATTCCTTCAATTTTAAAGAATCCCTGATTATACTCACGTGCAAGCACGATCGCATTGGATTTTATATGTTTACACGCTTTCCAGGCAAATATTGCCAGATTTTCTCTGTTTTTTGCAAAATTTGCGGTGGTCACGGTATCCCACTTCTCAAACAGTGTATCATCACGGTCCTGAACAAGCAAGCCCCCGATAACATGTTTTAAAACACTCTTTTCCCTGCTTGCGGAGGTGAGTCCGCCTGTTTTCAACAATCGGATCGCACTGCTTTTAGCTTGCAAAAATGCAACCGCATCTGAGGTAAAATCAGGTGCGATTACAATTTCAACAAAACGTCCTTCAAGTCGTTTCGCTGCATCAAGATCCATTGTTGATGAAAGTGCGACAATACCACCATACGCCGATACCGGATCACCGCTCCATGCTGCTTCAAGTGCTTCAGCCGCAGAGACACCGGTTGCAAGACCACAGGGATTGGTATGTTTAATCACCGCTACCGCGATCTGATCCTTAAACTCTTTTACGACTTCAAAGGCAGCATCAGCATCTACAATATTATTATAGGAGAGCTCTTTTCCATGAAGTTGAATGGCAGAACAAACTCCCGGCTCAGTGATCGCCGGATTCACATAAAAAGACGCACCCTGATGAGGGTTTTCACCATAACGCAGTGATGTTCCACCGACATAGCGGAGATTCAAAACATTTTCTTCAATATATACCTTAGAAAAATATTCATCAATAGCAGCATCGTAGGCACTGGTATGCCTGAAAGCTTTCACCGCCAGTTTCTTTCGGGTTTCGAAGGTCACTCCACCCTCGGCACCTAATTCATTAATAATAGTGCTGTAATCAGCCGGATCAACCACGACCGCTACGAAATGATGATTCTTCGCTGCACTTCTGACCATAGCCGGCCCGCCGATATCGATATTTTCGATCGCATCTTCAATGGTTACATCAGGTTTTTCGATCGTTTTCTTGAAAGGATACAGATTCACCACAACCATGTCGATCTGCTCTATCCCATTGTCTTTCATAGCTTTAAGGTGTGCTTCGTTATCCCGTACTGCAAGGATTCCGCCGTGCACCCGAGGATGAAGAGTTTTCACGCGCCCGTCCATGATCTCCGGATGTTTCGTGTAGGAATCGATTGATGTTACCTTGATACCAGCTTCAGTAAGAGCTTTAGCTGTACCACCGGTGGAAAGTATCTCAACATTCTTATTAATCAGAGCCTTAGCAAGCTCAACAATTCCTGTTTTATCCGAAACACTCAACAATGCACGTTTAACTGGCACCATCTTCATTTAAAAAGCCTCCAAGAAAAATTTAACGGACCTTTAAAATGATTAATTGTGCAGGGTCAATGCAAAGATTAAAATTGGGAGGGTTGTTTATAGCGATGTTTTTATAGTACGCAACAGGGGGGGAGGGGCTTGCGTTGTTGCAACGCACCCTCCCCCGCAAAAAGCCAAATACCATTGATCGCATATTTCGTTTTATTCGCATCAATGGCATTCGTCTTTTTGACTCCCCTCCCGATGCGGAAGGTTTGCCACGATAAATTCTTCCTGTCGTCAGAATTTGTGGTCAAACCTCCCGCAACTCCCTCTTTTATGGATTGTTTTTGGGTGGTAACTGCAACGAGAAACTGCGGTTTTTGCATAGTTCTCTTCCGCCTCAGCCAACGGTGGCTGAGGCGGTCATTGAACCAGGTCGAAATGCTCTCGAAGCCACCTTCAAAAGCAGCTGTAAACCAAAATGTAATAGCATTGCCACCTCACCCCAATATCACTGCCCATGGCTTGTAGAGCCATCATTATTGTAGAAGGAAATAGCTATAAGCAGATTTTTTTCCCAAGGGGAAACATTATAAAACGCGAATCACCATGCTCTGTATAGGGGGGGCACGGACTGAAGGCACGTGGCACACTTAAAAAAATTAGTAGTAGCTGGTGTGGCATGTGCCTTTAGACCATGTTCTTTGCTTGTAAATAATAAAACACAGGGCACCCTCCATCCTTCGTCTATCGCCCCCTGCATAAAAGCCGGTCGCGACATCTCGAGAATCATGTGTAAGGAGGATGGCAGAGTGTGGAATGCGCCGAATAAATAAGAGTGAATACCATTACAAAACTTATTTTTACACAAACCATCACCAATGGCTTTTGCCTGTAGTTTACCAACATGTTTTGTTAAACCTAAACTCGGCAATAGCTTGCGGTTCTTCTTCATCTGTCGCCGAGTTTAGGTTAAAGCTAATTGTCATCCAGGCTCCCAAGCCCATATTTTTCTAAATGGTGAGTGTCACCCCAAACTTCAAGGTTCCATTCCAACGTATCAGATATCGAGAATACATTTATACTGCCATTATAAAGTGAGAACGATCTTTTCTGATTTAACGTTAAATTTAATGCCTTATACATCATACTCATCAAAACTCCACCGTGTGTAACAATCAAAACGTAGTATTCAAATTATGTAAAGCGATATCTTCAATGCCATGTATGGCTCTTTCATATCTTTGCCTTATTGATTCTCCACCCGGTAAAACATAGTCAGGATCATTCGAATTAAATTTCATCCATTCATCAGGATACTTGTCCTTAAATTCAGCTTTTTTAAGACCCTGGAGAGTTCCTAAATGCCGTTCTCTTAATCTCAAATCTGGTATAAAATCTTTTTTAATACAATTTGAAATGATCTCAGATGTTTCAATTGCACGTCCCAAATCGCTTGTGTAAAAACTGTCAAACTTATTTTTACACAAACCATCACCAAGAACTTTTGCCTGCAGTTTACCACATTCGGTTAGATTACTATTGAGATGTCCCTGCTGTTTCTCAATCTTATTCCATTCAGTTTCACCATGTCTTACTGCAAATATTTTACATTTTTTTTTCATAATTTTGTCTTTACTGTTTAATTGTTTTTCTTCGCGTGTTTTTTTCTTTTTGTAGTAATGTGCAGTTACATATTCCTGCTGAAACAGCAATCAGGCATGTTTTTCTGCCATTGGAGCATTGTGAGTTGTTATTGTTAAAATAGGTAAATCAGGGAAAAGAGTCAAGAGTTGGGTAGAATGGAAACAAAAGATGGTGGGATAATGAGAAGGCGGTAGAAAATGCAAATTTCGTAATGATTGCGAATTAACCCTCAGTCACGATACGATCGTGACAGCTCCCCTGGCATGGGAGCCGTAACCAATACTGATGAGTAAACTGCGAATTCGCATGAAATCTCTTACTTAACACATTTGAGTAATCGCAAAACTTCGCAATCAACTCAGCCTCCCATGACAGGAGAGGTGGACCAATTATTAATCGGGACGGAGGGGTTACCTCTGCGAATATCGCAAACAACGCTTCCCATCCCCCTCTCCATTCACCAATGGAGAGGGGGATCGAGGCGGTGCACTGAGCGTAGTCGAATGTGGGGTGAGGCGAACGCGACAATTGCAAAATTCTATTTACTATTATGTATCGCAGCAGTAGCCGTCTTATTCCTCGCCATCGATTCCAGAACCTTAAACCCAATCACCGCACACGAGGCAGCAACATTGATCGAGTTTTTAAAACCGTAAAGCGGAATTTGAACAAACTCATCACACATATCAAGAACTGGCCGGCTGATCCCCAGCGCTTCATTGCCAAAAACAATCGCAAGTTGTTCGGGAAAAACTGCTCCGTGAAGCATCTTTGATTTTGTTGTCGTTTCTGCAGCCCATACAGGTAAATGTAGCGATTTGCAATACGAAACAGCCTCTTTGGTAGTTGCAAACCATTTCCATGGAACGTAGTTGGTCGTTCCCAGCGATGTCTTATCGAGCTTGAAATGCGGCGGATGAGGTGTGTATCCGCATAAATAGAGCCCACTCACCCGCATTGCATCACACAAACGGAATATCGAGCCAACATTGAAAGCGCTCCTCAAATTATCAAGAATGATATGTATCCCATTACGCGGAAGCTGCCGATATTCTTCAACGGTAAGTTCAGCATCAAAGGTCAATACTTTATAGGAAGTCTCGAAATCACTCTCTTTGGGTTTTCCCTTACCTGTCACCTGATACAGCTCCGCGGGAATAAAATTTGTTTGAAAACGCCAGCAGAATCAGTCCGGCAAGAAACAGCAGTGCAATGGATGACATACCTATCCTCGATGCAACCACCGAAGGGACGCCCGCTTTTCGGGTGAAATAGGCGACAAATCCAACAGTCGGAGGACCGATAATTACAGCAAAACGCCCGACAACATTATAAAACCCAAAATACTCAGCTGCATGCTCGGGTGGAACAATCTTTCCAAAATAGGATCTGCTCAACGCCTGAATCCCCCCCTGTGCCAATCCTGTAATTGCAGCAAGAATGATAAACTGCGTCTGATTCTGAAGAACCAGCGATCCTACACCGGAAACCAGTATGTAAATTAAAATCCCGACGATAATCATTGCAAATGCACCAACTTTTCGTGCAAGAAATCCAAACAGAAGCGCTGCCGGAAACGCAACAAACTGTACCACAATCAGCGCAATCATCAGAGCATCAGCAGAAAGATTGATCGACATACCAAAATCAACCGACATCAGGACAAAGGTATTGACTCCATCAATATAGAGCCAGTATGCCAGAAGGAACAGCACCACACCCGGAGTCTTTACAACTTTGGCAGATGTTTCCTTCAATCCCGCAAGCGCCCCGGTAATAGTCTCCCCTATCCCCTTTTTTACTGCAATAAACCGCTCTTTCACAAACGAAAACAACGGTATCGAAAACACCATCCACCAGAGCGCTGCAATAAGAAACGACATTTTTACTGCACCTGCTTTATCAAGACCGAATTTAGTTGGATTCATCACCATGAACACATTAAATACAAACAGAATCCCGCACCCCAGATACCCGATCGAATACCCCATTGATGAAACCCAGTCCATGCGATCCCTCTCGGCAACATCAATAAGAAGAGAGTCATAAAGTAAATTAGCGCTGTTAAACCCTACTGATGCTATCGTGAAATACAGCAATGCAGGAAGCCAAGCTCCCTGTGGCTGAAAAAACAGGCAAATAGTACAGATCACTCCGAGCAATACAAACGGTGCAAGAAACTTCTTCTTTGTCCGCCGCGCATCAGCAAGCGCGCCTATAAAAGGTGATATTGACGCAACGATAACACCTGCTATTGCATTGGCAGTTCCTAAACGTGCAGTACTTACAGTTGCTTCGACTCCTGCGCACCAGTACGATTTAAAAAATACCGGAAAGAACCCTGCAACTACGGTAAGGATAAATGCCGAATTCGCCCAGTCGTAAAGCACCCACCCGAAAACAGCCTTATTCTGTTGAGAAAATTTCACGTCTTCTTTTCTTTCTTCTCTGCAGCCGGGAACAGCACATTGTTGAGAATCAGGCGGTATCCGGGTGAATTCTTATGTAGCTCCAGCATTGTCGGCTTGTCACCAACAGCATGAGAATAGTCTTCCGGATCGTGTCCGCCAAGATAGGCAAACTGCCCTTTACCTGCAACTCCATGAATGTAATTCACCATATCGGTTCCCGGAACTTCACCAAGAATAATTACACTCTTTTTGATAACATTCCTGTTAAATGATGTCAACAGGCCATAAAATCCTTCTATGGTGCGTTCATGATCCTGCGTAAGCATGGTTGGTACCGGATCGAGCTTTGCGCTGAAATCGAACAACGCAAAATCCTGCGCATCACGGCGCATCGGGGTATTGACCAGATTCGCATCGATATTACCGAAATAGGATGCCAGCGGATCGGTCTGTATCTGAAAATTATCAAATGCCATGCAGTTGCCGAAATTCAATTTTGATTTGTAATCGGGATCAACCCCGTCACCATCATAGATTTTATCAACGATATCAACTCCAAGTGCAGCAAGCGCGATTTCCAGCGTGTTTACTGCGCTGCACATCGCAAAAAGAAAGCCACCGTTCTCCACATACTTCTTTATACCAAGTGCAACAGCTTTCTTACAGTCACTCACCTTGGAAAAGCCAAGACTTTTTGAGAGGTTTTCCAGCTCCATTTTCTGTTTCTGAAACCAAACCGCAGTCGAATACCCGCGATAAAATTTGCTATACTGCCCTGTGAAATCCTCATGGTGAAGATGAAGCCAGTCGTACTCTTTAAGCTTACCACTCACAACTTCTTTATCATAAATTTTATCATAGGGAATATCAGCATAGGTCAATGCAAGAGTGACAGCATCATCCCACGGAAGTTTATTTGGAGGAGTGTAAACAGCGATTTTGGGGGATTTTTCAAGCGTCACCTTCTCCATGTTGTTTTTTTCAATCATGGAAAGGATTCCAGCCCAGTCTGCCGAACTTATTGCACCAATCGACACACCGGCCATCCGTGCAGTGATCTCTGCTTCAGTTGCCTCAGTTGCAAATGATCCGCCACGATAATTAAGCAACCAGAATACTTTCTGCCCGTTCTGAAGCAGTTTGAAAACAACACCGTATGCTTTCAGATGATCATTCTGCCGTTCATCCATGGGAATCAGGTACATGGCCCTGACTGATACAAAACACAGGCAAAGTATCAGCAACAGCGTATGTACTACGTTGTACTTTCCTGGCTGATATCTTTGCTTTATTCCCAACTTCACACTATCTTATGAGGTAAACTGTGCTATTTTAATATTCAGTTCCTTGAGCTGCTGAGGAGTAACCTCACACGGAGCATTCATCATGAGGTCCTGAGCCTTCTGGTTCATCGGGAACGCAACCACTTCACGGATATTAGGCTCATCTGCCAGAAGCATGACCATACGATCGATTCCCGGCGCAATACCACCATGCGGTGGAGCACCATAACGGAATGCGTTGATCATTCCTGCAAACTTTTCATCAACCTCTTCTTTTTTGTATCCGGCAATATCAAATGCTTTATACATGATCTCAGGACGATGGTTTCTTATCGCACCACTCGAAAGTTCAATACCATTACAAACGATATCATACTGATATGCAAGAATATCAAGTGGGTCTTTTGTCGTGAGCGCCTCAAGACCACCCTGCGGCATCGAAAATGGGTTATGTGAAAAGTCGATTCTCTTATGTTCATCGTTATACTCAAACATCGGGAAATCGGTTATCCAGCAGAAACGGTAGACGTCTTTCTCGATCAATCCAAGATCCTGACCAAGTTTCGTCCGGATTTCACCACTTATTTTATTAGCGCGCTTTTCATCATTACAGATAAAAAATGCAACATCACCACTCTTAGCATTGAGCTGTGATGCCAGCTCGGTAAATTTTGTTTCATCGAGGAACTTGGCAATCGGTCCCTTTACGCCAGCATCGCTCCAGGTCAGATACGCAAGCCCCTGAGAGCCAACCGATTGAGCAAAATCAACCATACGATCAAAAAATGCCCTGGGTTGCTGTGCACCACCCTTGACAATAATCGCACGTACAACACCTCCACTCGCAACGGTCTGAGCAAAAACTTTAAAACCGGAATTTCTGAAAATTGACGACACATCCTGAATGATCAGCGGGTTGCGAAGATCCGGTTTATCACAACCATATTTGAGCATAGTTTCACGGAACGGAATTCTCACAAATGGTGCCGGATCACTCTTCTTCTCTGAAAAGGCGGTAAAAATACTTGTAATAACATCTTCAAGAGTTGAAAACACATCTTCCTGAGTAACAAACGACATCTCAATGTCAAGCTGATAAAATTCGCCGGGAGAACGGTCCGCACGAGCGTCTTCATCACGGAAACAGGGTGCAATCTGGAAATAACGGTCAAACCCGGCAACCATGAGCAACTGCTTGAACTGCTGCGGCGCCTGTGGAAGCGCGTAAAATTTTCCCGGATGCAGCCGTGATGGCACCAGAAAATCGCGGGCTCCCTCAGGTGAGGAACTGGTCAGAATCGGGGTCTGAAATTCATTGAAACCCAGTGATGTCATCTTTGTGCGGATATGACTGATCACTTTTGAACGCAACATGATATTCTTATGTATTGCACTGCGGCGAAGATCCAGATAACGGTACTGAAGTCTTAAATCTTCAGGAACGGGGTCTTCAGGGAAAATGCAGAACGGAACCTGTTCACACGAACCAAGCACCTCGAATGCGTCAGCAACTATCTCGATTTCACCAGTTGGAAGCTTCGGGTTGATCGCTTCAGGCCCACGAGGCGCCACAACTCCATCAAAACGAATCACCGTCTCTTTTGGGAAATGAGCTATTGTATTCTGAAACTCCCGATCCGGATAAACAACGATCTGAGTCAGACCATGATGGTCCCGAAGATCTATAAACAGCACTCCACCGTGATCGCGCTTATTGTTGATCCAACCACTGAGACGAACAACCTTGCCAACATCACCCTGCCGTAACTGGCCGCAATTGTGCGTCCGATACTCATGCATCGTAGAACTTCCGGAATCAGTGATCACCGATTCATTTTTGCTGTTTGAAATTTCGATAGTTTTTTCTGCCACAACTAAATCCTTAAATTACCGGGAAATTGAAAATTATTTCAGATCCTGTAGAAAATATATTTCGAAAGTGGGTTTTGCATCATAGAATATATTTTGATTTCAAGTTACCGCAATATTTTATATTAAAACAATTTTTTGGGCGTTTCCCTATCGGGCCGGCTGCTCTCTGGCCTTTCCGTTGGGCAGGCATCATCCTCTGGACTACACTGGTCACTGAGCTATAACCGAAGTGCGGTATTTTTATCCCTGCGGTGGAGGAACCACCTGGGTCTTGTAAGGGTTTAAAATTTTAAACCCCAACGCCCTGCATTGCCATTTCAGGCATTTCCCGCCGTCCGAGCGCGGTTTAGCGTACTGCGACAGTTGCAGAAGTTAGGTTTTTTCTATCACATGTTATTTTTTAAGTGCTATCGAAGTTTACGCTTATTTCTCATTCAGCTGTGTGCCCTGAACTTCAGTTCAGGTTGGAGCGTAAACGACATGTTTTGTTTTAAATTGTTTTACCGCTGAATTTTTGAGTGAAGCTTTAAAGGCAACTTTACAACGAACACAGTGTGGCATGGTTCCTAAGAACAAGATTTGAATGAAATATTAAACTGCTTCGCAAATTTCTACATTCTCCCAAACTTGTAAAGTACGAAATAATAGTGTAATGTAATGTATTTTTATATCAATTTCTAAAGCACAATTTATATTAGGAATTATTTATGGCTCTATAGACTTATTTGTGGGTAAAAAACAATAAAAAGTAAGCATGTGGATTTTCAAATAGTAGATTCTTTTTTACGAAGAAAGTTTCTGCAAATGAAAGAACCACATGCTGCTCAAGACAATACTAAATCGCATACATCAGATCAAGGGATTTATTTATACTGACATTAAAATTGAGGAATTACCGAAATTGGCTATTACGGTTAAGATTGAATCACGTAAAAACGGAAAAGGTAAGTGTTCTATCTGTGGTTCAAAAAGTCCTGGCTACGATCAGCTACCTCAAAGACGATTTGAATTTATACCATTGTGGAATATACCGGTAATTCTACTCTACAGTCTTCGAAGGGTGTCCTGTTCGGAACATGGAGTAATTGTTGAACAAATTCCTTGGGCAAAGGGCAAAGAGCAAACAACTACAGCATTTCAGATTTTCCTTTCGCAGTGGGCAAGGTTATTAAGCTGGCAAGAAGTTGCACGGCGGTTCAGGACATCCTGGGATACGGTCTACTTTTCGATAAAACGAGTCGTTGATTTTGGACTTGAGCACCGGGACCTTTCAGGTATAGAGTCTGTTGGTGTTGATGAAATAGCGATATGGAAAGGTCACAAATATGCCACAATGGTGTATCAGATTGATGAAACTAACAAACGATTATTGTGGATCGGAGAAGGTCGAACAGTACGAACCCTTTTACGTTTTTTTATGGATTTTGGAAAAGAACGAACCCAATCAATAAAGTTTGTTTGTAGTGATATGTGGAAACCATACCTCAAAGTGATCGCAAAAAAGATTCCCAACGCATTAAATATTCTGGATCGTTTTCATATTATGAAGAAATTTAGTGATGCATTAGATAAGGTTCGTAGCACTGAAGCCGGTAAATTGTTGCGCGAAGGAAAAGAACCTGTACTTACAAAAACCAAATGGTTATTATTGAAAAGACCAGAAAACCTCAATGAAAAACAGAAAGGTCACCTAAAGAACTTATTACAGTATAATTTGCAGTCGGTACGCGCATACCTTCTACGAGAAGACTTTCAACACTTCTGGTCGTATACATCCGTTACATGGGCATCAAAGTTCTTAGATGAATGGATCAGACGAACAATGCTTTCCCGGATAGAACCATTAAAAAAAGTTGCTAAAATGCTTAAGAAACATAAACCACTTATAATGAACTGGTTTTTAGTGAAAGGTAAACTTTCTTCCGGGGTGGTTGAGGCTCTAAATAACAATGCTAAAGTCACTATCAGAAAATCGTATGGTTTTCGTCAATATGAAACATTGAAATATGCTTTATATCATAAGCTTGGGAATCTTCCTTTACCGGAATGTACCCATAAATTCTTCTGACGAGGC
>JBNKZD010000142.1:0-21161 GCA_050301235.1 Chitinispirillaceae bacterium
GTAGATTCATACATTAAGGAGGAGTTTTAATGAATATTATTAGATGGGCGGTAACTGCACTGTTTATTTCATCGGTATGGTTTGGTGTTTTCGCCGCCAGTGATATGATTTTAACACTTGATGATGGTCGGGATGCGATTCTTCATGATGATAAAACCTGGGGGTACGCCAAGGGAAATATCAGTGATGGTGATGAAGAGGATATTTATATCACATTGGACAATAATAAGATTATTGTGCTGCGTACCGATATGACCTGGGACTATCATACCGGTAAAATTCCTGTGAAAAAATCAGTAAAAGAGTTACCTGAGATTTATGCAAACGGGATTGCAACCAAACCGACACTTGATGCTGCAGTGCAGGGGGCCAAAGTGCTTGCCATTCAACGTGCTGCTGCACGCCTTGTACCGTATGCAAAAAAATCGAAGACAACAACCAAATTCCTTGAAGCATGTATCAAACATGAGATTGGCAGTGAGGGTGCTGAAGTCACCTATAAGCCCGGCTGGACTGCTGAAGCTAAAGTTAATCTGACCAGAATACAGGTCAAGAATATACTTGATTGCCTAGAGACTCAGATCGATGCTGCTGCCCAGCAGGCTGCTCCAGCTGCGACCGGGACGACCAAGTAGATTCAGACGAATTCCAATAGTTATATTAGTAGAGTTGAAGGGGGACGATCAGGTCCCCCAAATTATTTTACCCATTATCAAAGGTGTGATTCTATGCTTCGATTCGCCACAAAACCCGATGAGGTGTTTACAGAACTTTTAGATGCCGCACTTTCCTTTGCGCGAGATACTCTTGATAACGTTGGCCCGGATCTGAATTTTCATTGGCTGGATGAGAATACCTGGAAACTTTTTGGTCAAAGTACGGTTATATTGAACAATGAACTGGTTAAGCTGATTGAGGCAAATAAGAGTTGTGATCTTTATCAACCTACCGATTATCACTTTCGTCTGATTGACAAAGTGTTAGAATGGTATTGTGATCTTTATAATGACTGGATAGAAGAAGATCTCGAATGCGCAATTTACTACAAGGATACAACCATACCACATTTCAACATCTATAGTATCCGTTCCGATTTTTTCTGGGATATGGATTTTGAGCTGTTTGAGGTACTTGGTGGAAATCGCTCTGAGAATGCGCAGGAGATTTTAAGCCTTATGGGTGTTTCAAATGCCGGAAGAAACATGCAGCAGGGGAAATCTCCGGATCTTAGAGAATTTACACTTCAAAAATGCGAGCCTGATCCTGACTGGTCTACTGTTGAAGATTATGGTGATGATTTCTGGTTTGAAAACCAGAATGATGAGATTGATGAGAGCGAATTCGATGAAGAGTAATGTCTGGCCGTTTCTGTTTTTACTATCACTGGTTGTAGTATATTGTTCTGATCTCCGAACAGAAAATGTTTCTGGTGAGCAGCACAGTGGCATGAGTGATACAATACCGTCGATTCCGGACTCTATAAATACCAGAATTCATAGGTATCTTAATACCCGCTCTGCAAACCTTGCCGGGTGGCTTCCCGATGGCAGCGGGATGGTTATTCAAACAGCTTTTGCAGAAGTCAATCAGCTTCATATTGTGTACACACCTGGTGGAGCCCGTTACCAGAAGACGTTCAGGCCCGAAGAGGTAATCGAAGTTGCGGTATGCCCGGATTCATCACGGAATCTGGTCGTATTTTCGCTGGATAGTGGAGGGAATGAGAAATTTCAGCTTTACGCACTTGATCTTGAATCGATGAAAAGCACATTAATTACTGATGGTTTTTCCAATAATACCGGTGTGGTCTGGTCCAACAGGGGGGATCGGTTTGCATTTGAAAGTACCAGTCGTAATGGGAAGGATTGGGATATTTATATATGTAATATCGCTGAGGGGTTTGTGGTATCACTTTGTAAGGAAGTTGAGGGGATGTATTCAGTGCTCGACTGGTCGCCTGATGATCAACAGCTTCTGGTGCAGCAGTATCTGTCCAGTACCGTATCGCGTCTGTATGTTTTTGATATCCGGAAAAAAACATTTACACGACTGAAGCCGGGGGCTGATGCGTCAATGGAAGAAGCTTACTGGGATGGAAGTGGTAAAGGGATTTTTTATACTACTGATGAAAAATTTGATAAACGGACGCTTTGTTATTACAGTATTGCTGATGGGAAAGATACGGTTCTGACAACTGGTCTGAACTGGGATGTACGTTATCTGACCATTTCTAAAAACCGGCAGAACATGGTATTTACCACCAATGAACATGGGTATCTCAGCCCATATGTCCTTGATACAAGACGCATGAAATATCGTAAAATTGAAAATATTCCGTTTGGGATTATCGGAAGTTTCCATTTTCATCCATTTAAAAATATTCTTGGCTGTGTGATTCGTAATGCAAATCATCCGGGAGATGTGTTTGCAATTGATCTTGATAAAAATTTCATTACACAATGGACATTCAGCGAATACGGAGAACTTGACAGTAATAGCATGGCAATCCCCGAACTTATTACATTTCCCACTTTTGATTCCGTTAGCAATCAGCCCAGAATGCTTCCCGCATTTTATTATAAACCACCACAAGGCTTGGCGCCTTTTCCTGTGCTGATATTTATTCACGGTGGTCCGGAAACGCAGTACTGGCCACAATTTTCAGCACAGATTCAGTACATAGTCAATGAAATGGGAATCGCCGTTGTGGCACCTAATGTCCGAGGTTCGGGTGGGTATGGCAAACGATATCTGAAACTTGACAATGGTATGTTGCGGGAGGATGCAGTAAAGGATATTGGTGCGCTG
This sequence comes from Chitinispirillaceae bacterium, assembly GCA_050301235.1. GTDB lineage: Bacteria > Fibrobacterota > Chitinivibrionia > Chitinivibrionales > Chitinispirillaceae > JAFGIN01. The sequence continues at coordinate 2,809 of JBNKZD010000142.1, forward strand.
ATAGCGTGGATCGAAAAACAACCAGAATGTGACACCGGACGGATCGCGGTAATGGGTGGATCGTACGGCGGGTACATGTCGCTGGCATCATTGATTAAGTATAATAAGAAACTCAAGGCGGGGATAGATCTTTATGGGATAAGTAATTTTGTCACATTTCTTGAAAATACTGCACCATATCGACGAGATTTGCGAAGGGTTGAATACGGTGACGAACGGGATTCGTCCATGCGGGCGTTTTTCGATAAAATATCACCAGTGAAGAAGGCTGCTGAGATAAAAGCACCACTACTTATAATTCAGGGGGCAAATGATCCCAGAGTTCCAGAATCAGAATCCAGACAGATCGCTGCGGCTGTCAAAAAGAATGGTAGGCCGGTCTGGTTACTGATTGCATCTGATGAAGGTCATGGGTTTCGAAAAAAGAGTAATAAGGTGTATCAGGATGGTGTGATTGCGATGTTTCTGGGGAGATTTTTAGTGGATGGGAAATAAGTACATTGTTTCGCATCTGTTGCGGTCGCCTCACCCCCTGCCCCCTCTCCATTAGTGAATGGAGAGGGGGAAAAAAAGGAAAAAATGCCATAACTCCCTTTCTCCACGAGTGGAGAGAGGGTCGGGGAGAGAGGCGATGGAGAAGTGAGAGAATTCAGATTTCGCAATAGTCGCGATCGCTTCACTTCTACTCCCCCTCTACATTTAATGGAGAGGGGGCAGGGGGGTGAGGCGCATGCGAAGCATGCGGATATGTGTTAGCAGAAATGTGTTTAAGAATGAAAAAAATGATTGTTTGATAAACAAAGGAACAAAAAAGTGAACGACAAAATAAAAGGGTTTACCAGCAGAATCCTTCATATAGAAAACAAAAAGACAGATTCTCACGGAGCGTTACGTTTTCCGGTGTATGAGTGCGCAGCTTTTGAGTATGAAAGTGCGGAGAAAATTGCAGGTGCTTTTGATGGCAGTCAACCGGCACATGCCTATAGCAGGGTTTCAAATCCTACTGTTGAAGCTCTTGAGATGAGAATTACCGAAGCCGCCGGGGGATATGGGGCAATCGCGTTGTCTTCAGGGATGGCAGCGATCAGCAATACAATACTGACTTTGTGTGAAGCAGGTTCTTCAATTGTTGCATCAAAATACCTTTTTGGAAACACGCTGTGTCTGTTTGAGGATACCCTCAAGCCGTGGGGGTTAAATGTCAAATACATCGATCCACGCAATCCTGATGAAATAAAAGATGCAATTGATACTATGACACGTCTGGTGTTTGTCGAGACGATATCCAATCCGCAGATAATTGTGACCGATGTTCAGGCTGTTGCTGATGTCTGCAAAGAAAAAGGTATTCCGCTGGTACTGGATAACTCGCTTGCTACATCATACAGTTTACGTTCTGCTGATTATAGTGTCGCTCTGGAAGTTGTATCTGCCGCCAAGTATATAAGTGGAGGTGGGACTGCTCTTGGGGGATGCATTATTGACAATGGATGCTTTGACTGGAGCATATCTCCACGGTTGAGCAAAAAATCACAATCATGGGGAAAATCTGCATTTTTGAAGATGGTTCGTTCGAGTGTTGCAAGGAATGTTGGTGCATGTCTTTCGCCCCACAGTGCGTTTCTTCAGATGTTGGGTTTGGAAACACTCGCATTACGTATAGAACGCAGCTCATCAAATGCAACTAAAGTTGCAGAATTTCTAAAAAACCACAGTTTAATAGAAAGTGTTAATTATCCAGGAATTACCTCTTCGCTTCAATATTCCCTTTCGCAGCGGCAGTTCAGAAATGGTCTTTGTGGTGGTTTGATGTCCTTTGATTTGAAAACCGGGAATTCTGCTCAGAAATTGGTTAACAACCTGAAATTAATCAAACGGGCATCGAATTTTAATGATAATAAGTCTCTGGTAATACATCCTGCATCAACCCTGTTTTGTGAATATTCAGAGGAGCAGCTGAAATTAATGGGGATTTCGGGTACCACTCTACGACTTTCGATTGGAATTGAAGAAGTTGAGGATATAATTGGGGATCTTGAGGATGCTCTGGAAAATTTGAGGCACAATTAATTGATTAGAAACATGATTAGAATGTATACTACCAGGACCCTTAAAAAAACGGGTCCTGGTATATCATTTACTTGCTTCCTGACAATACATTCGTTATACAATTTAAGAATTCATTAAGATTATATGGTTTAGCCAGTGATGCTGTGAAGCCATAATTTTTTGGTTGTACAATAACAGGATCATCTGAATAGCCACTTGATGCAATTGCTTTCACTTCAGGATTAATCTCCCGCAGTTTTCTTAGTGTATCCATTCCGCCAAGTCCTTCAGGAACAGTCAAATCCAGGATTACCGCATCAAAAGGTACCCCGGTTTCCAATGCTTTCTTATATAATTCAATCGCCTCATTTCCCTGGATAGCGGTGCAGACTTCAAAGTTCCTTTTTCTGAGGAGTTCAGTGGATGTTTGACGAATGTAGTATTCATCATCCATGACCAGAATTTTTCCGCGAGAGTGCGAGATTTCGTTTGACAAAATATCGATATTTGGAGTGTTCGCGACTGGAAGATACACCGTGAAGGTGGAGCCTGCATTTATTTCGGATGAGGCTGTAATATACCCATGATGGTTTTCTGCGATAATCATTGCACTGGCAAGTCCCAGGCCGCTTCGTCTCAGCTTTGTTGTAAAGTATGGCTTGAAAATATTTTCCATGATTTCCGGTGACATTCCACAACCATTGTCTCTGATCTGAATCGTGACATAGTTACCATGTGCAAGGGGTAGTTGTTGCGATTGGTCGACAAATTCGTTCTTAACGGTAATGTCGATTATTCCTCCATCAGGCATGGCTTCTCTGGCATTGATAATTATCGAACTGAATAATTGGCTGATCTTATCTTCATCAACATTGCATAAGTTCAAATTCTCATCTACATGAAGTTCCGCTTTGATATTTGTCCCCTTGAAAAGGATCGAGATGCTTTCGTTCAAAATCGAACTGATGAGGATCTTCTTATATACAGGTTCATAATTTTTAGAGTATTTCAGAAACTGTTTTGTCAGCAACTGTGCATCGTTAGCTATTGCCAATGTGTTGTCAAGATATAATTCTATCTGTCGGCTGGTAGTGCAGAATTTTGCAAGGTTTACAAAGTTGATAATGCCGGTAAGGTAATTGTTAAAGTCGTGTGCCATTCCTCCGGCAAGCACACCTATTGATTCAACGCGATGAGAGGTGATAAGTTTATCATTATAAGAAGTTAAGTTGGGATCACTGGTATTGAATACATGAATATACCCGCTGTGGGATCCATTTTCATCCTTCATCCATATTGTTTTTCCATCAATTGCAATAGAACGTTTTTCCCGTGTTGTGCAGGTACAGATCCAACGGTCAGGGCTGGCCTCGGAACGATTTATTTGACTAACCGCAGGAGTAGTCTGTAACAGTGTATCGATGTTCATTCCCGCTGCTTCGGATTCGGAATACCCGGTCAGCGATTGTGCGGCTCTGTTTATGATTAGGATGGTGGCATCGAGATTGGTGACAATAACAGCTTCCTTAAGCGCAGGCATAATCTGGTTAAAAAGCGGGTTTTCATTGATGTGGCTACTACCTGGAGTAAAATTTATTCCGATCACAAGTTCTTCAATACATAATGTTGTAGCGAGGGTGTCGTTTTCGGAGTAATCTGATGCTTTGTTAAAAAGAATAAAAATGATAGTACCGTTCTTGTCCTGTACCGGGATTGATGCATATCTGAAAATACGGAACTGTGTGTTATTGGTAGATATAGTGCACTGAACCGATAAGCTGTTTTCCATGACTGGCTGATTTCGGAGATAAGCTTCTTCCCAAAATACTTTGAAATTGGCATTATCAGTTCGCTGAGAGATACAATCAATTCCATTTGACATGAAAAGATGGGTGAGCGAATGGTTGTTAGTGTTAACAAATGCTGCAAAACAACAAGCGCTCTTTGTTTGTTCAAGTACGTTACAAAGTGTATTCCTGACAAGTTGCCAGTGTAAAGTAATGTCGATGGTAGAGATACTTTTATCTGCTGAATTAACAATCGGGTTTTTTAAGTTACCAATGCAGGTAACATTGTTACCATCAAAATTAAGATCGTATACGTGTACAGATTGAGGTGTTTTCATAAATGCCCCTCGTCATGGTAGATGTGTGTTATGTAGCATAATTGTATAACTACGCAATGCAAAAAGTCAACAATGTAATAAATAAAAATTGATCTAAGCGATTAAACTGATAACGTTTACAAGTCGTTGCCTGTTTATGGAAGTACGATAAATAAAGTACGTTATTGTCGAGGAATTTTCAAGACTCATGCTATGAAGAAAAAATAGTTGGCAGGTCGTTGTAGAGACTCCATGGCAAGAAGTCTCTATTGTATGAATAGGATTCACAATTATGAAAAAAATTATTCCTGATCCTGCTCATCAGCAGCGCCATCAGGAGCATCTTTAATCCATTTTTGAAGTGCATCGATGATTTTATTCGCCTGGTCCTTGCTGGAAATATTGAATTTAGCCTGCTGGCGGTATTCATCATCAATTTTACGGTATCTGCGGATTGAATAACGGTCGGGACCGTAAGCATTTTTTGCCTTTTCCCACTGCTGATAACGGAAAATAACTGTAGCCCATGAGCCCTTTGAAAGGATTGATTTGTCAATTTCTTTTACAACTTCTACACCGTCTTCTTCATAGGTAATTGTTAGTTCTTCAACTTTTGATGACATTGTTGTTCCTGCACGAATTTAAACTGGTTAAATATGTATACCTTCGAGGAGAATGTTTCACCCGAAGTACGTAAAATACCGAAAGCTTTATAGTACACTTTTTTACTGTCGGACTGATTAATATACCAATATCAGAAAACCTGTGCAAGATTTTTTTCTGACAGCAAGTGTCAGGATATTTAGGAAAAAATATGTAACTTGTTAATAATAAACAATATACGTCAAATAATCAGTCGCTTTTTCCATCAAATCTTTCTTTGAGAAATCGAGCTGTACTCGATGATTTGACCTTTTTAACGATAGCCTCAGGGGTACCTTCTGCAATGATTGTACCACCTTTTTCACCTCCTTCGGGACCAAGATCGATGATCCAGTCTGAAGATGCGATCAGATCGAGATTGTGTTCGATGACTATGACCGTGTTTCCGGCATCTGCCAGTTTGTGCAGAATATGGATCAATTTGTCAACATCTGCCATATGAAGTCCGACTGTTGGCTCATCGAGAATGTAGAGTGTGTTGCCGCCAGGTTTTCCCTGACGGATTCGAGTTGTGTCAATGACTGATTTACTTAACTCCGTGACCAGCTTGATCCGCTGAGCTTCACCGCCACTCAGTGATGGGCTCTGTTGTCCCAGAGTGATATAACCAAGGCCAGACTCCTTAAGCATGGTCAGCACTTTTGCAATTGATCGGTGTGCAGTGAAAAACGTTGCAGCATCATCGATGTTCATATTGAGTACATCGCTGATAGAAGCCTCTTTGTATTTGACAGCCCGCGTTTCATTTGTGAAACGGGCTCCACCACAGGCTTCACAGGTTACTGCAACATCCGGAAGAAAATTCATCTCAATTTTTTTTACACCATGACCTTCACATTCCGGGCAGCGACCATTTCCGGTATTGAATGAGAAACGATTTGCGTTATAGCCCCGAATGCTGGATTCCGGTAAGCCTGCAAAAATTTTGCGGATTGGATCCATGATGCCTGTGTATGTCGCCGAGCAGGAACGAGATGTTTTACCGATAGGACTCTGGTCGACTTCCAGGACACGTACCACCTGTTTCCACCCATCGATTCCTGAACACCCCTGAAAGATTCCATTGTGATGTTTCTCAGACAGAAGTGTATGAAGGTTCTGGTACAGGATATCTCTGACAAGGGTACTTTTCCCGCTTCCGCTCACACCGGTTACACAGGTTAGTTTGCCAAGTGGAAATGAAACATCGATCTGTTTAAGATTGTGGAGACAAGCCTTTTTGACAGTAATAACGGGACAATCTATTTTTGACTTTTTAGACAACACTGGTACAGTCGACCGTTTCAGGTACCGGGCGGTTAAAGATTCCTTTGATGCCAGAATTTTTTTCAGTGGTCCTTGTGTAATGATATGACCGCCCGTTTTCCCACCTCCCGGGCCTAAATCGATAATGTGATCTGCCCGTCGGATAGTAGCTTCATCGTGTTCGACCACAACTACCGTATTTCCGTTAGAAGAGAGCGTCTGGAGTGTGTCAATTAGTTTTTCATTGTCACGGGCATGAAGTCCTATAGTGGGTTCATCAAGGACATAGCATACCCCCTGAAGATTCGAGCCCAGTTGTGCCGCAAGCCGTATACGTTGTGCTTCACCGCCGCTGAGTGTCGGTGCCGAGCGGTCTAGTGTAATATAGTCAAGACCGACCTTTTCAAGGAAACTGAGCCGGGAAATAATCTCCGGAAGGATCGTTTTTACGATGACACTTCTGTCACTGCTGTAATTAAAGTTCTTAAAATATTGTTGCGCTTTACTTACCGAAAAGGCAGTAACATCGCTGATCGATTTATTATCTATAGTAATGGCGAGTACTTCACTGTTCAGCCGTTTACCCTTGCAGGATGGGCACGTTTCGCCGCTATATTCCAGCACTTCCGATTGCACCTGTTCACTACTGTCCTGCTGGTCAATAAGACTCATCTGCAATCCGGTTCCACAGCACTGCGGGCACCATCCCAGTTTTGAATTGAACGAAAACATGCGTGGGTCCGGTTCCTTGAAACTTCTCTGACACTGCGGACAGGAACGGAGAGTTGAAAATATGATCCCGGCACCTTTAGCTCTCTGTTCAAGGAGTGAAATAACCCCTTTTCCAAATTCCAAAGCGGTATTAATTGATTGAAGAACCACCTTTTCATTTTGCGGAGTAATTTTCAGTGTTGCAACCGGTAACTCAATCGTATGCTCCCTGTATCTGTCCAGTTTCGGCCATGGATTAACCGGAACAATTACCCCATCAACCCGCAGTGTCGTGTAGTCCCGTGCGGCAACCCATTCTGCGAGATCTTTGTAGATACCTTTACGATTCTGGACTAAAGGTGCAAGAATGGTGACAGTTTTCTGTCTGAACTGCTTCATGGCCGTTGCAAGAATCGATTCGACTGATTGCGGTATGATAGGAACGTTACAGTCCGGGCAATGCTGAACACCAAGCTTTTCAAAAAGCAGTCGTAAAAAGTGGTAAATTTCAGTGACTGTGGCAACAGTGCTTTTAACGCCACCTCTGCTTGTGCGCTGTTCAATTGCTACAGTAGGAGGTAATCCTGTCACAGCATCAACATCCGGACGTGATGATGGCTGCACGAACTGTCGGGCGTAAGCGTTAAGGGATTCCAGATACCGTCTGCGCCCTTCGGCGAAAATAATATCAAACGCCAGCGTGGATTTACCGCTGCCACTGACGCCGGTAACTACTGTCAATTTATCACGGGGTATCTGCACATCGATAGATTTCAGGTTGTGCTCACGTGCATTGGAAATGGATATCTCTTCAGCAATGGAATAATTGATAGATGACTGTTCTTTAACAATCGTTGTCCGGGTAAGTTTAGCATGGTCAAGTTTGAGGTAGTTCTGCAGTGCCTTACCAGTGTAACTTTTTTTGCAGTTCACGATTGCATCGGGTGTTCCTTCAAAGATGACAGCACCACCAGCTGCGCCGCCTTCTGGACCCATGTCAATTATCCAGTCTGCATGACCGATAATATCAAGATTGTGTTCGATAAGTATAATAGAATGGCCACTGGCGATCAATGTAGTTAACGCTTTCAGAAGTACTTCTATATCTGCGAAATGAAGCCCTGTGGTCGGTTCATCAAAGAGAAAGAGATGTGTCCCGCTTTTTTTTGTATTGCACTCAGCAAGATGGCCGGCAAGCTTAAGGCGTTGTGCTTCACCACCGCTAAGGGTTGGCAGTGGCTGACCAAGCTGAATATACCCAAGTCCCACAGCTTTCAGTGGTTTTACTCTGGCGATAATTTTAGGATAATCAGCAAAAAATTCGCATGCTGTATCCACGGGCATCTGAAGAATATCATAAATTGAGTGATCTCTGATTTTGATCTCCAGAACTTCATCACGGAACCGTTTACCGTTACAATCAGGGCACCGGAGATAGATATCGCTGAGAAACTGCATCTCAATATGTTCAAATCCACTTCCTTCACAGGTAGGACATCGTCCAAGCCCTGAATTGAAACTGAACGTACCGGCTGTATATCCCCGTTGTTTTGCTTCAGCTTGTGTTGCGAAAAGAGTGCGGATAGAATCAAATGCTCCAACAAAACTGACAGGATTGGAACGGGTGGTTTTTCCTATTGGGGATTGGTCAACAAACGTCACTTCTGAAAAGGTCTGAAATCCCTTTATGGAATCGAAATCACCGACAGATTCTACCGGAAGGCCTTTCTGCTTTCGAATACCATTGTAAATGATGTCTTCAAGCAGTGTCGATTTTCCGGAACCACTCACTCCGGAAATGCACACCAGTTTTTCCAGTGGGATGTCAATATTGATGTTTTTAAGGTTGTGTTCACGTGCACCACGCACCTGAAGCATCTTTTTGCTCTGGTTATTTTTATGATATGGTTTGTGCAACGAGATACCTTTATAGAGGTATTGAGCGGTAAGAGAATCAGGAGATTTCTTAAGAGTTACAATATCACCTTTAAAAACGATATTACCACCATGATCTCCGGGCCCAGGTCCCATATCGATAATATGGTCAGCTGCGCTGATCACTTCCGGGTCATGTTCCACGATGATTAGCGCATTTCCGGCATCACGCAGTTTGTGCAGTACACCAATAAGACGGTTGATATCGCGGGAGTGGAGCCCTATGCTTGGTTCATCAAGAACAAAACAGGTATTGACAAGAGATGTTCCCAGCGCGGTAGTCAGATTGATACGCTGGACTTCACCTCCACTGAGTGTTCTGGACTGACGATCAAGTGTCAGGTATCCCAGACCAACATCACATAAATAGCCAAGGCGGGTTCGGATCTGTTCAAGCACCAGTTCCGCTGCTTCATCAAGCGGTTGAGGGAGTTTGATGTTGTTGAAAAAATCAAGGCATTGATCAATAGGCAATAGCATGATATCATGAATACTGTACTCTTCAGAACCAATTTTCCACAAGAGAGAGTCCGGTTTAAGGCGTGCACCATTACAGGATTCACAGAGATGATATGCCCTGTAACGGGAGAGTAACACGCGGACATGCATTTTGTAACTTCGGGATTCAAGCCACTGGAAAAAACGGCTTACACCATACCAGACACCATCCTCCCACGACCCTTCGCCATCAATGACCCATCGTTTATGCTTCTCCGATAGTTCTTTCCATGGTATATCGATTGGAATACCTTTCTTTCTGGCAAACCTGATACAGTCATCATGGCACTCCCGGTAGCTGTCGGTCTGGAAAGGTTTTATTGCACCGCCAAGAAGTGTTTTCGAAGTATCGGGAATCACCAGACCGTAGTCAACTCCAATAGTCCTTCCAAACCCGCGACAAGTTTCGCATGCGCCAATGGGGGAGTTGAATGAGAACATTCCCGGTGATGGATCGCTATAGTAAATATCGCACTCTGCACAGTGAAGTGCTGCTGAAAATCGCAAGGAATTTTTAGTAATTCCATCAGCACCAACAGCATGGATTGTTGCCCGTCCGGATTCGTGTCGGAAGCAGTTCTCCAGAGCTTCGATTATACGTGATTCATTATCCGGAGTAAGTGTTACACGATCCTGAATCACTTCGATCAATGTATCTGTTTCAGTGTGAAAACGGGTATATCCCTGAGCAACAAGAATAGCGGATATCTCATTTTTTGTAAATTGCTCAGGTATCGGAACCGGAAAGGTGATTAACAGAAGCCCATTTTTACCGAAAGTATTTTTGATAGTTTCCAGTGCTGATGCCGGAGTGTCTCTGCGGACAGTTTTTCCGCATTTACTGCAGGTAAGATGTGCGATTCGCGCAAACAACAGTTTCAGATGATCATTGATCTCGGTCATGGTCCCAACGGTCGACCGGGATGTTCTCACCGGATTAGTCTGATCGACAGCAACCGCAGGTGGCATCCCATCAATTTTTTTGACCGCTGGACGATCCATCCGGTCGAGAAACTGCCGGGCGTACGATGAGAATGTCTCAACATACCGTCGCTGCCCTTCAGCATAGATCGTATCGAAAGCCAGTGATGACTTTCCCGACCCGCTTACACCGGTTATGACAGTCATTTTGCGCAAGGGGATGGTAAGGGACAGATTTTTGAGGTTATTCTGGGTTGCGCCCTCAATAGTAATTACATTTTTATGCATTAAAAGACCTTTTGTTCAATGAAAAATCAGTAGAAAATAGTAAAATCCACATAGATTAGTGAGTACGGATTGATAGGGAATTTTGGGGGATTATTTTTGATGGATTATCTGTTATTTCATACATCAGGACAATAGATCGGGTTTCGGTATTCAAGGGAAGAAGTCTCCTCCTCTGGCTCAACGAACGGCCATTTCGACTCATTTCGACTTCGTTCAATGACCGGCCGTTAATCCCGCGCACGGACGAAACGCCGCTGCGGTTTCAATGTTGAAGCAGCTCTGTGTGGCAGGTCAACCTGAATTAGGTCACATCTGCGTATGCAAACCTCAAAGAAAACCTGCGATCTCATTCTCTCCCCCCTCTTCAATTTGCTGGAGAGGGGGACTAAGGGGGTGAGGCGAATGCGAAACAAAAAGTATTCGCGGTCCACTCACTCCGACGAAACCTGATGGTACTGGGTGATCACAGAACCTGGGCGTAACTCATGTAAGGGCACTTTGCAACGTGCCCCAACAGATGTATATCAAATCGGGCGTTCATATTATTAGTAAATAGTGACTTGTGACTGTTAATCAGCAGGGAAAAATAAAAACGACACAATATTAATATGTCAATCCTTAATTTCCGGTTCCACCAGATTCGCCAGCTGTGTTAAGGACTCCTGCCATCCAAGATAACAGTACTCAAGAGGAATGGCTGCAGGGATACCTTCCTGCGTGATAGTTATTTGGGTTCCGGGCGTAACTTGCTTCAGGCTGATAGATGTTTGTATTTCGCCCGGCATACCTGGATCATCAAACGAATCAGTATATCGGATAGTTTCATACGGTTTCAGTTCAGTATAAACACCACCAAACGATTGACTTCGGCCTGTAGTAAAATTGGTAAAAGACATCTTGTAGGTTCCACCCACACGAGGATCTATCTGATGAACTTTTCCTGTAAAACCGTATGGAGGCAACCATTTGGCCATTGCATCAGGGTCAATAAATGCCCGATAGACACGTTCCGGTTTTGCTTTAAGAATCCGATGAAATTTGACTGTGTTACTTAGAGACATAAAAAACCTCCACATCAGAGTTTTTTGAGCTGCTTATTATTTAAACCTTTATTAAAGGATAGTACTTTATATGGGTTACGTTTTGATGGCAGGATATAGTGCTTTTAGTAAAAAAAAGTAATCTGATAGTAAGTCAAGTTTTTACTTTTGAAGCAGGTGCTTTTTGAACCAGTTTGCAGCATTCCGGGCGACTAACTCAAGTGTACCCTGTTCTTCAAACAGATGAGTCGCACCGGGAATAATAGTGAGCTCTTTTTCACACTGAAGCTGCAGGAGTGCTCTGTTGTTGATTTCAATTACGACGTCATCTAAACCTCCCACTATCAGGAGTGTTGGTGCAGTAACCTGTCGAAGATCGGGTTCAGCAAGGTCCGGTCGACCACCTCGCGATACTACTGCATGTATCAAATTTCCAAAATGAGCTGCTGCGGACAATGCTGCAGCAGCTCCGGTACTCGATCCGAAGTATCCCACCTGCAGTGAATGGTATGAGGTTGAATTAATGAGCCATTCAGTAGCGTCCATCAGGCGTTGAGTAAGCAGGCTAATATCAAACCGTAAACGGCGACTGAATATATCTTCAGATTCTTCTTTCGGAGTGAGAAGATCGAAAAGAAGGGTTCCTATTCCAGCTTCATGTATCACACTGGCTACAAGCTGATTGCGAGGACTATGACGACTGCTGCCGCTGCCATGAGCAAATAAAACAATACCTGAGAAAGTACCTGGAAGACACAAATCACCTTCCAGAGATACATGACCTGATGGTATCAATACCTGGTTTTTACTAATTTGCATTATATGGCACTCCAGGATAAAAACGTGGCAGGATTGTTAATGGTTTGTTACCATTGAAGAGTGAAACCGGTTTCATCTCTCGTAACACTTGTTTTGAATCTTTTCCCTTTTGTATTGAGTGAGTTCTCGAGCCAGAGCATATCTTGATTTGAAAGATAGTTTAACCGGAATTTCCGTACCTTCATCGGGTGCATGCGAAGTGTTAAAAGGTTACCCTCTTTGTCCAGATCTGCGAAATACATGATTGCAAGGTCGCCTCGAAAGTTTTCGTATCCGGTAATACCTTCATAGTCTGTAATAAAATCCCCGCACCCATAAAGAATCAAGTGCCCCTTATAGACCTCGACTCCCAGCGCATGGTGAGAAGAGTGCCCATGGATCATATCAACTTTGTATTGATCAATCAATATATGAGCTATATCGATTTGGTACTGTGGAATTTCATAAACCCAATTATCTCCCCAATGTATAGAAACGGTAACGATGTCATCTGACTGACATTTAGAGAAGATGTTTTCAATTGTGGTGATATATCTGTTGGAATTGTCTATTAGAAAGAGCCCGGGCGTTTTGTCGGTAGCGGCCCATTCAAGAGGAATACCACTCGATTCCATCCCCATTGATATCAAGACAACTCGGCCATTTTCTCCAAAATTAATGATACACGGTGCAGTTGCTTCAGCCAGATCCATTCCAGCACCTGCAGTTTTAATACCAGCATTATTCAAGACTGTAATAGTTTCTAATAAACCTGAATAACCCCAATCGACGGTATGATTATTTGCAAGTGAACAGAAGTCTATTCCGGCAACTTGAAGGCAGGGGATATTTTCTGGTGACATGCGATAGTTGATACCTTTACCAGGCCACACGTCGTTACTGTGGGTGACAGCCGTTTCCAGGTTAACAATTTTAAGATCAGGTCGATAAAATTCCCATACTTCCATTGCCTCACCCCAGAAGTAATTAAATTCAACGGGTATTTTAATCGATCCAAACAACATTGCCGACATGGTAAGGTATTCACGGGCATCGTTAACATATGGTTCATAAATTCCGGGATCTGAGGGATATCGTAATATCTGGTCGATTCCACGACCGGTCATTACATCACCGCATAAAAAAAAACGCATGCAGGATCTCCAGAAACAGATTTATTTACTGAAGTATAATCAGCAAACAAAATATTGTTGAATTCACCATTAGAACAGGCTCATATTTCAGTAATTTTTTTTAAACCGAAAACAACCCGTACTCTTATGATAGAGTCTGATTACCAGCAATAAAACGGTAGCAGTAATTGCAGCAAGCGATATGATTAACAAGATATCTGGTTTGCTTTTAGTACTATTGGATTCAAGCCATTCTCTGGCAATGTCCTCCTGGTACAGATGAAAACAGCGAAATTGCATCCTGGGCATAAATTGAGCCAGATTACTGAGTGCTTTTACAACGTAACTGTTGGTTACAATTGCATACCGTTCGATATCTTTCAGATGCTTCTTTGCAAACTTCAGGCGGACTCCGATAGCACGCAACTCCGGAAGTACTAATTTTGGTAACCGGACAAAAAGCCGTATCTTCCCATATTTTTGGATAATTGCACGAAGGTCATCGAAAATCAATATATTTTCCTCTTTTGTGAGGATCCCTGATGCCTCGTATGCCACAATGTTATCATGGCTCCATGAAAGTTTTTGGATCATAGTGCTGCCTTTTTGAGTGAAACCATCGAAGAATGAGCTATTAATTCAGTAAATCGCAATATCAATGCCGTATTTGAAAAATTCAAATCACATTATCCACACCCCTTAGTGATCAATGACCTTATTATGTCGCTCTTTCAGAGCTTGAGGAAAGGAGAACTCTGCGTTTACAGTATCGCACCAGTATGAACTCTTATGATAGGGTAATGCCATTGCATTAAGGATTACAACTGCTTCTGAATGTGGCTTCGAGAGCATTTCGACCCCAGCTCAATGACCACCTCAGCCACCGTTGGTTGAGGCTCTCGAAACCAATATTATTGCGAAGAAAGCTTAATGCAATGGCATTGCCATGATAGGGGAGCTGTCACGATAGCGTCGTGACTGAGGGGTAAATTCGCAATATAGCGAAATTCGCATTTTCAATCACATTAGGTGATGATATTGGCAAGCCTGGTCCGGGGACCAGGCCACAAGGTTGGCAGAAATATTTGCAATTTACACAAATAGAATACAATGAGAATTTATGCGTTTACACGGCGAATCTAAAACCTGTGAATCTTGCGATACACCCCGTTCGACGAAACCAAATGGTTCTGGGTAGGTTAACAGATGATGGACATGCCCTGTGGACGGGCACGTTGCAACGTGCCCCAACAGATGTATAACCCCGGGGTGTCCATATAAAAATTAAATTCATTAAGGCTTTTGAAATAAAATTTGATCCATCCATTGTGGACGTTTTGTCGCAGCAATCTTCTCAGGCCATTGACTATCCGTAAGCCGCTGAGGTGAAGAGCCTTCTGTGGTAACATCATAATACGACCCGACAGGGCCGACAAATACCATTGGGCATGAATCCGCTTCGACAATAACAGCCATCAGGTTGACATATCCGGTTGCAGCATGAAGGACCTTTGCCGGACCGTATATATCAGCTGGTTTGGTATGAACATCTGCAACAGATGGGAAAAATGAGGACCCCTCACTATCATCATTAGTAGAGAAAAAGAGGTCCGGATACCATCCGCTGAAAACTTTTACTGTTACGCAACCACCGTTTTTTATTGATGATGTAATACAGTTTTTCATCCAGTTCTCAAGATCTGTGGGAAGTGGTTTACCTGCTGCTGTATAATCAGCACCTTCCTTCAGTTTCCTGCATACTGTTTCAAGATAATCAAAATAATCTGCAACTGATTTGTCATATGTCTTGAAGAACTGTTTACCTATGGCTGCATAATCCGCAATTGCTTTGAAAAAGGCTGGATAGGGTTCAATAAATGCTCGTGGATAGGAACATGTTGCCATTCCAGTATACGATTGTTTTGCATAGAGAAGAGTGTTATGTCTCAGGTGTGCCCATGACATCAGTTGTGTATTACGCATTTTCATGCGCCAGGCATCGGTGCGAAACACCGGAGAAATTTTTGTATTCTTTTCAGCATCATTCAATTGACGCAGAGAATAGATCCACGATGTGTACAGGTTTGCCATATAACCGGTAGTACTAATCTGATCATACAGCTTTCTCTGGCATGAAAGTATTCCCGGTACGCCACCAATATTCAGATCCGGGTAGTTAACAATGGCTGAATTGTCACCCAGTACAAAAGCGATATCCAGCGATGTCGGTATTTCACGATATTTTGTTGTGAGCGGATATACCAGTTGAGAAAAAGTATATGAATCAAGTATAAACCGCTGTGGCATGAACGTGACTATTTTTGCAAGGTCAAGGCTGTCCGTTGGTTCATCATAGATTTTTCCCTGTGAAAGGATCATCTGAACCCCATAGTTATTTCTACTGACTACTGAATCGAAGGCGGATTCATTGAATGCGGTTATAAATTTTCTAACATCCGATATGCCAAGATCCTGTACGAGCGGACCAACTCCCTTTAAAGATAATCCATCACTGCTCCCAACCATGAGTTCTATGACACTGTTCAACTCCAGCCATTGTGCGTATGAACCGGAATTGACAACACAGTCCCATAAGATCAATGCAGCTTTTTTCATACGAGGGATAGATGTTTTGCCGCTGATCGGTATTGAAAGATCTGCTCTGGAGAGCCACATCATTGTTTTGAAGTAATTTCTCAGAGCCGTAGAATTTTCATAATGCCCGCGTGGCTTGAATTGAGAAAAATCAATCATCAACGTATCGCCAAAAATTGAGGCCATGCCCATATTTTCAGATTGAACACTTTTTAAATTCATTACTACTGCAGGTGTTTGGACTATGTCGGTACGATTGGGGTTCAGGAGAAACAGTGCTGTAGATAGATAGTCTTTGATATCGGTCTCATAATCATTCGAACCGTAGTTGTCGTTGCAATAGTTTAATGCTGCTTTGAGAATGTTTTCCAGCATGACACTTAAGCGGTTTGTTTCGAGTGTCATGAGGATGTCATCATAACTTCTGTACATCGAATAGAGAAGTGCATCTGTTGTAAATATAAGCGGCATATCCGCATTGTGAATTGCATCAAGTGCTGTGAGAAAATTCGGAAAGGATTTCAGACCAAAAATACCAACCCCATTGGAAAGAACTGAATCGACAAATGGTTGAACATACTGATCGCTATTCAGTAACATTTTCCGAAGCATGGCTGCAAGTGCGCTGATGTTGTTAACCTCTGAAGAATCATAACGAAGCGGGGTGGCTGTGCCGGAAAAGGGGTATTGCGACAATAGTGCTGATGCGGTTACCGTTTTTTTCTGCGCAACTACATCCTTTGCATATGTACTGAATGCTGCCGTATCCGCCGGGTTACTCAGAAATAGATCCGGGCAGGTGGCAGAGTGGTATAATCCGTTTACCCATTGACCATACAAAAGTGCATCACTGAGATCAACTTTTGAATCTTTATTAAGGTCAAGTGACAGATCTGATGTTTGCCCTGAAGCAATAAGTTCAAGAAACTTTTTTGAATCGGCACTGTTAATACTGTTGTCTCTGTTGATGTCATTAGCTGAAGTACCAGTTACAACGCAAAAAACAGCTGATATTATTATTGTATATAGTGTTTTCCTACTCATTTCAGGTGACTCACTTTCTTATTGTAGGTGAAAGATCCGGTTTCAAGCTGGATAAAATAGATACCTGAAGCAGCAATTGCATTTGTGCCGGAGGTTCCATTCCACACTACGGTATGAATACCTGATGGTAATTGTGAATTGATAAGTATTTTGACTGTTTTACCATTTGCATCAATAACCCTGGCATTGACAGCACACTCATCTTTAAGGCTGAACATCAGCTGGTGAACCCTGTGCGATTTTGCGATATAACTGCATTCAGGTTGAGATAGAACATTACGCCCTTTTATTGAAGTGTTGCCCCAGTTTATACCTACAGTGCCGGGTGCTCCATTAGTGGCAATTGCGTTTTTGACAACAATGGTATCGATAAGTTTGCGAATATCGCCGGGTATGGTACCCGAAAAGGTATACTGCACCTTAAACATGACTACAGGGTCTTTCAGGCTGCTTTTTAAAAATGATGGTGTCATTGCGGTCAGGGAGACGGATGGGTCCTTCCGTATAAGCACCGGACTTATCTGCGACCAGGGCCCCTGCTCAGGAGCTGAAGCAATTATTTCGGTTGGAGTCTGGTTTTGAACCGTTCTAATGTCAATTTGTATACCCCCGATATCTTCATTCGCTGGTACATAGTTGAATACAAACGTACACTTGAATCCATTGCCGCTGGGAACAGCGGTACCATCAATACTACATGCTTCCGTCTGAGAAATTGGGCTCAGTAAGACAGCAAACAGAGTTAGCGTGAACAATCCGAGCGCATGTTTTGTGGTCATGCAATTTTCCTTTTTAAGGTGAATATAACCAGCATTATGTAAAATTAATAAAAAATTCATTAATACACCTTGCGGTAGATGTGGTTTTTGAACCTACTTCTTATAATATACCACGATCGGATATTTAAATGCATGGGAGATTTAAAAATTCCGTTTTCCGTAAGAATACAGTTTCCCCCATTAATTCATTGACTCAAACCAATATTTAAAATTAATAGATAATCTGGGCGTTGCCTTCGGTCGGGCCTCCGCCAGGCTCCACTTCGTTGCGGTCTTTACATCCCTGCGGTGGAGGAACCACCTTGGTCTGTAAAGACTGCTACCCTGCATTGCCATTACGGGTAGCACCTTCTGTCCTGCGCAATTTTTTGCATATCGCCTCACCCCCTGGCCCCCTCTCCATTAGTAAATGGAGAGGGGGGAGAAAAAGTAGAAAATGCGGTTCCCCCTTTCTCCACGAGTGGAGAGAGGGTTGGGGAGAGAGGCGATGCGAAATTAGTGTACGTTAGAATTTTACTGGTATAATTACACCAATCAAGTACATACACAT